>CAZMVU010000124.1:0-14281 GCA_964569295.1 uncultured Nitrospirales bacterium | reverse complement strand
TTCGATTCCCGCCGCCTCCACCATTCTTCTCTGCATACCCCCCTATTGACCGGGGGGTGGGCACCTCGCATCCAACCCCAAGATACCCACGGCAGCAATTTCGGCGGGACAATTACGTAGCACCGGGCATTCGGTTCGCCGTAGGGCGTGTAGTCCAGCCGCGCCCGCAACGCCTTCGACCCCGCCAACACCTGGCGTGTAAAAATCCACATCCGTGGTTTTGTGGGCATGATACCCCTCGTTCGCATTTCTTGTCCCTTTGCAGACGGCGAGCAATACTCTTCATTTCGGTAGAGGATTTCAGTAACGCGTACGACGGCGATTTTGTCCAGCCCTCTTTTGCAGAAGGTTTCTTACATCATCAGTTTTTTCGGTGAACGCCACTTTCTTCTTTTTCCTGCAAGCGCTGTTTGCCGGCCTGGGACGCCGGCGCTTCTCGTGGTATACTGGACCGAAATGGCCGGGTAAGCACAGCGGGCTGGCACGGGCGCCCAGTGTGCATGCTGGCATACACGAAGGACAAAGTATGCACCGGCAGAATCGGCGCATTGCCGGTGGACGACTTGGCAAAAGGCCGGCACCCGGGGCCATGCCGACCAGTATTTCAAGACGCACCAGCGCAGCATGAAAGGGCGGTTCGCCTGCCTTGTCGGCGGTGGCCGCTTCGTTATTATGGCCGACCTGATGCTCATCTACGATGGGGAATGCCCGCTGTGCCTGCGTGCCCGCGATTGGCTGGCTGCGCGTGTCCCGGCGGATGTTTTCACGTTCGTTCCCTGCCAATCCGAGACGCGTGCCCAACAAGCGCCCCAGGTCACCTATGCGCAGTGCATGCGCGCGATGCAGCTTGTGCTGCCTGACGGAACGGTGTATGCTGGGGCGGCGGCGTTGCCCCATATTTTGAGGCATGTTCCGCGTTGGCGTTTGCTGGCTGGCGTATTTGCATTGCCAGGTGTACGCAGCCTCACCCCCCCCTTGTACCGGGTGGTGGCGCGCAACCGGGGAGCTTTGGCGGGGCTTCTGAAACATGAGCCGCCGGGGAAACGTTGCAGCGAGAAAAGTAGTTGCCGCCGCTCACCGCCGCCCCGCCGGTAGTCTATCGTTCGGGGGTGCAGGCGTGCGCCGGCCAAGCACCACTCTAAGCCGCTGCGGAGAGCGACGTGACCGCACTCGGGTGCATAGTAACCGCCGCCGCGTTCGCCATCGTGCTCATGAATGTGCTCTATTTCGTGCAGCGCGCCACCGGCGACGCTGGCGTGGTCGATGCTGGCTGGGCCGGTGGTCTCGGTTGCGTGGCCTTGCTTTTCGCAATCGTGGGGCCTGGAAACGCCCCCCACCGTATCCTGCTGGCCGTTGTCGCGGGTACGTGGAGCTTCCGGCTCGCCTACCACATTGTGCGCGACCGCGTGATCGCCGGCGAAGAAGACGGCCGCTACCAGGCCATGCGCACGCAATGGGGCGTTAAAGCCCAGCGCAACTTCTACCTGTTCTTTATGGTGCAGGCGGGTTTTGTGATTCTTTTCTCGGTACCCTTGCTCATGGTCGCCGTACAACGCGTTTCCAGTCCCACTTTGCTGGACATCGCGGGGACCCTGCTGGGGGTGGGCGCGATTGCGGGCGAGGCCTTCGCTGACCGCCAGCTGCGGCAGTGGCGGCGCAACGCGGAAAACAAGGGCCGCACCTGCCGCGCCGGCCTTTGGCGCTATTCACGCCACCCGAACTACTTTTTCGAGTGGCTGCACTGGTGGGCCTATGTGCTGCTGGCGGCGGCATGGCCGCAGGTGCTTGGCGCGCTCCTGGGCCCTGCGCTCATGCTGCTCTTTCTCTACCGGATCACGGGGATTCCTTACACGGAACGCCAGGCACTCAAGAGCCGGGGCGATGACTACCGCGCGTATCAGCGCACCACAAGCGCGTTTTTCCCATGGTTCCCCACGCGAAGTGTGCCATGAAGAAGAACCGGCGACTCGCACTGCGCACCCGTACCGGCTATGGCGCGGTAGAGCTCGGCATGTCCGCCGCCGAGGTCATGCTGCTCTTTTACCTGCTCGAGTTCTACACGAAGTACGTCGGGCTGCGGGCTGATCTCGCGGGGTTTGCCCTCGCACTCGCGTTGTTATGGGACGCCATCACGGACCCGCTCATGGGGGGCATTTCCGATCGCACGCGCTCGCGCTTCGGCAAGCGCCGCCCCTACATTTTTCTGGGTATGATCGTGCTGGCCGCTGGGATAATGCTGGTCTTTTCCCACCCCGACTTTACCTCACAGAGCGGTAAGTTCTTCTTCCTGCTCTTTGGCTACATCGTGACCAATACCGGCATGACCATTATTGCCGTGCCGCACGCGGCGCTCGCCGGCGAGATTTCCTTCGACCGCAACGAACGCACGGAGCTCTTCGGCTGGCGCATGGTGTTTCGTACGTTCGGCCTGCTCGTGGCCGCTTTGCTGCCGGGGCTTCTGGTGATGTACTTCCAGGAGCGCGTGGGTATGTCACGCACGCTCACCAGCCGTTGGGTGGGCATCGCTGTCATCGTCACGGGCCTGATTACCTTCTTTTCCATGGCGAAAATAGATGCGCCGGCCGAACCGCTCAAGCGCAAGGTGCGCGCCTTGGAGGGCACGGTGCTGGCAGAACTGCACGGCTTCTTTCGCGGGCTGCGCGCCGTGGCAACGAACAAGGCTTTCCTGCCGCTGCTCCTCACCTATGTAATCGCTTATGGCGGCCGCACGCTCAACACCTCAGTCGCACTATATTACTACGAAATCCGCCTCGAACTCAGCGACCGCGAAATCCACGTCAACATTATTGGCTTATTCACGGTGGTCGTGTGCCTGTCCATCGGCGCGTGGGTCCTGCTCTCGCGCAAGTATGGCAAGAAATTGCCGGGCTTCTGGGGCGCGTTCAGCCTCGGGGTGACCACCATCATCATCTACCCCATCATGCCGCCAGGCCAGGTGATGTGGCCCATGCTGCTGGGTTCCGTACTCGGCGGATTTCTTGCCGGGTCGATCATCATTTTCGAGTCCCTCGTGGCCGACGTGGTCGACTACGACGAACTGATTACCGGCGAGCACCGGGAAGGGTTGTACTTCGGGTGCTGGACCATGACCACCAAGGTGTCCCGGGCAGTGACCCTCGCCTTCACAGGGCTCGTCCTCGACCGCATAGGGCTCAAGGAAGGACAGCAGGTGCAGCCGGACGAGGTCGGGGAGTGGCTGGCCATTATCTACGGCCCCGTGGTCGGCGGATGCTTCCTCGTGGCCGCCCTCATATTCCTCACCATGCCGCTTACCGATGCGCGCCATCGGCGGATTCAGGTTCTACTGACCCGCCGCCGGGCGCACAAAAGGCGCATGGCTGAAAAGGGTGCGCTGTGAACGGCTGGCTTAGAGAACGTACCAGGGACGGACTGCCAAACATTTGACTTACTGAAAGTAACGGGGTCTGTCCCTGAAACTTCGCCGGGAAACCCATTCTTGGGTCGTTTGTTACTTTCGCTGCACGTAATGGCGTTCAGGCGGGCCGGTGTAAATCTGACGGGGCCGGTGGATGCGGTTGTCGGGGTCCTGGCGCATCTCGAGCCAATGGGCGAGCCAGCCCGGCATGCGGCCCATGGCGAACATGACCGTGAACATGTCCTTGGGTATGCCGATGGCCCGGTACAGAATGCCGCTGTAGAAGTCGACGTTCGGGTAGAGCTTGCGCTCGACAAAGAACTCGTCGTTGAGGGCGACTTCCTCGAGGTGCTTGGCGATGTCGAGCAGCGGGTCCTTGATCCCGAGCACGTTGAGCACCTCATCACACGACCGCTTGAGAATTCGGGCACGGGGGTCGAAGTTCTTGTAGACCCGGTGGCCGAAGCCCATGAGGCGAAAGTTCGAGTTCTTGTCCTTCGCCATTTCAATATACTTCTTGTAGTCGCCACCATCGGCCGCGATCATTGCGAGCATTTCGATAACCGCCTGGTTCGCCCCGCCGTGGAGCTTACCCCATAAGGCGTTGATGGCAGCCGATATAGAGGCATAAATGTTCGCTTGACTCGATCCCACCATGCGCACCGTCGAGGTCGAGCAGTTCTGCTCGTGGTCCGCATGTACGATCAGCAGCATGCGCACGGCCTCTTCGAGCACCTTGGGTACACGGTAGTCCTCCGCGGGTGTGGCGAACATCATGCGCAAGAAGTTGGCGGCATAGCTGTAGCCCATGCGCGGATAGATGACGGGTTCGCCGCGGGACTTCTTATACGAGAACGCCGCGATGGTCTTCACTTGGCCGATGAGGCGCAATACATTGGTGTAGATATGCTGTTCGTCCTCGGCGTCGTAGGGGTAGAAGGACGACATGGACGACACCATGGCCGAGAGAATATTCATGGGGTGCGCGGTGACGGGATAGTGATCGAAAAACTTCATCATGCTTTCGTGCATGAGGCTGTTCGCGGTCAGTTTCCGGCGCCAATCCACCGCCTCCTCCCGGTTGGGCAAGTCGCCGTGGATCAGCAGATAGGCCACTGCGGAAAACCGCACCTTCCCCGCCAGATCCTCGATCGGGTACCCACGATACCGCAGGATGCCTTTGTTGCCGTCGATATAGGTGATGGAGCTCTTGCAGGAACCGGTGTTGCCGTAGGACGGATCAAAGGTGACATGGCCTGTATCCGTCCGCAATGTTCGACAGTCAATGGCGCGCTCGCCTTCGCTCCCCTCGATGATGGGCAGTTCATACTCTTTTCCGTCATAGATAAGCTTGGCTGTCGGCATGGGAGTCCTCCTGCAAGATAATTGGGGCCGTCGCCGCGTCCCGCATAGAATTACAAGCACCGACACCCGGCGTGTGCTCTTTGACAAACCGGAACTCGAGCCTTCCCGTTTTCCCGGGTTAAGATAGAAGACGTGTAAGACGGAATTATAACCAACAAACGCGTTCCAGCGCAACGCTTCGCACCAGGACTCACGCAATAGCGGGCAACCCGCCGACTGTTGGCATACGGGTATGAGACGGCAAGCAATGCCCCGCAAAGCGGTCACCGAAACGACCGGCGCCTATGCACACAGCCGCACACCCCTCTCACGCCACGAACCAATAGTCCGCCGCTTCGGCATATCCACGCGCCGCAAACCAATCGCGAATTTCTTCCCGTGCGCCCGGCGCGCCCACGGCCACCAACGTCACCGCAGCACCCGGCCCCGGCAAGGCTTCCGGGGCAACAACGGGGGTGCCATGGATAGTGCGGCCGATCTTGCGCGGATTGATGTCCACCACCGCCTCGGGCGGACACGTCCCCCACTCCCGCAGCCAGCGCTTGCCCACCTCCCCCGCGCCCCACTGAAAAAAACGCGGCGCCCCGCGAAGCGGCCCCTCCAGCAGGTAGTGCCGTTTCACCGCGCGAAAGGCCGCCTCGCTATAGCGGGCGTCGCACCGGGAAAGACGGCCGGGCGTGTCGTGCCAGTCGAGCAGCACCTTCGATACCTTGGCAATGCCATAGCCGGCCGCATGCAACCGGAACAGCAGATCGTAGTCCTCCGGCCAGCCGTGGTCCAGGTAGCCGCCGACAGCTTCGTAGGCGGCCCGCCGCATGAAAAAGGTCGGGTGCGGCACCGGACACTCGATATATATTTCGCGCGCGATGGCTTCCGGCGCGGTGAGCCCGTTGATCCAGTGTGCATAGCGGCGCCGCCCCATGCCCACTGCGGGGCCGGTCATGCGCACCTGCGTGCCGCACAGGGCAACCTGGCGATGGCGCTCCAACAAGGCATGCTGGTGCGCGAGCCGTCCGGGATACGCGACGTCATCCGCATCCATACGCGCGATGAATTCCCCACGCGCCGCCGCACACCCCATCCGCAGCGCCGCGACAATCCCCACACGCCCGGCTTCGAACAGCCGAACACGTTCATCATGGGCCACATAGCGCCGGACTATGGCGGGGCCATCATCGGTCGAACCATCGTCGACGGCGATAACCTCGAACGCCGTCCAGGTCTGCCGGCACAAGGAATCGAGCGCAAAGGTCAGTTTCGCGCTGCTGTCATGAAACGGCATAACCACCGAAACGCGGGGCGTTGCGCTGCCTGTCATGTCACCCCAGCGTGAACCGCAGCGCGGTAAAGGAGTGGCGCGGAAACACGTGGACAAAGCTGCCGCCCTCACCCGACAGCGAAAGCCGGCGTGCCGCGACCTGGCGTGGGCCGTCGGCGGTGTTGGCGTCCCGCGGATCGTCCGAAGTGAGCACGCGGCCGGTCACATTGGCGATGTCCGCCTCCCGCAAGGCGATGTGCACTTCGATGTCCTGGTCCGGGGTCTGATTCGTAACCGTAAGCAACACGCGCTTGCCGCTTATCGAGGCGCTCGCGCTGAGCGCGCACACGTCTCGCGGCGCCTCGTCTCCCCCTTCCGGCGGGAAGGTGGGTGCTTCGAGTTCTTGCGTAATCAGGCGCGCGCCCATGTGTGGACGCATCATGTCGAACACGTAATACGTCGGCGAGAGCACCAGCTCCGGCCCTTCGGTCATCGCAAGCCCATGCAACACATTGACGGCCTGCGCAAGATTCGCCATGGCTACCCGGTGCGACCATTGGTTAAACAAATTGAGCACCGACCCCGCAAGCAGGGCGTCGCGCAGGGGGTGCCGTTGTTGCAGGCCGTTTTCCGCCGTGGCGACTGCGTGCCGCATACCCCACGCATCCACAGCAATGCCCAGCGGCTTATCCGGGTAGTAATACGCAAGCACGGCCTCGGTGCGCGCGATATCCTTTTCCAGGGCCTGCACATCAGCGAACAGGGCGCGAAAGCCGTCCACGGAAAAGTCGGCGCCGTGGTTGAAGTAGCGTTGGATTGAAAGGTGATCGATGAGTTCCTTTTGTGGCATGTGCGCGCAGAAGTCATGGTTCCATCGGTCAAGGCGCGGGGCCGTGGAATCCCCCGGAGAACATCCGGCGGCGATTAGCTGAATGCCGGGATCAACAAGGCGCACAAACGTGGCATAGCGGGCATAGGCCGCCGCGTACGCCTCCGGCGTAAAGCCTCCGCCGCAACCCCAGGGTTCGTGGCCCACCCCCCAGAAGGACGCACCATGCGGCTCCGAGGCGCCTTGTTCCGCGCGCAGCCGCGTGAGGCTCGACTCGCCCACAAAGTTGCAGTACTCCGCCCAGCTTCGCGCCTCCTCGGCCGTGCCAGTGCCCACATTGCAGCACAGGTAAGGCGCACACCCTACTTTCCGGCATAGTGCCATGAACTCTTCGGTGCCGAATTCATTCGGTTCGCTCTCCTGCCACCGCAGATTCGCGGTCGCCGGGCGGTTCGCAGGCGGGCCGATCCCGTCGCGCCAGTGGTATTCATTCGCGAAGCACCCTCCCGGCCAACGCAGTACCGGCGCCCGCAACTGCTTCAACGCGGCAATCACATCGACACGCAGGCCGTCCGTGTTCGGGATACGCGAGCGGGGCCCCACCCAGATGCCCTCATAGATGCCCCGGCCCACATGTTCGGCAAAGTGCCCATAAATCTCCGGGCGAATACGCGCCTTCACAAGCGCGGGCCACAGGCGCAGCGCCGCCTGGTTCATTCGGCCTCCTCGCGCGGGGTATCGTATTGGTTGAGGAAGGGGTGCACATGGGCGGTGATGAATGCCCGGACCATCTTGATATTCTCGATAACCAAGTCCACGTCGTTTGCCGCAATACGCCGGCGCCCGAAGATGCCCTTCACCTCGACGAAAACCTCGTTCTGGCTGTGGCGGAACGACTCGATGGCCACATGCAGCGTGCCGGGATGCTCATTGGTCTCGGGTAAAACGAACCGCAACCCGCCCACGCCCAGGGGACGCCTGAAATGAAACACCACCCGGCCCTCCTGGCTGCACACATGGTCCACTATGAACGCCCGCGCATCGTCCCAATGGGTCAGGGCAAAGGTCGAACGGATCGTGCATGAGTGCATGAGATAGTCCTTCGCCCCGCGCGCCGGCAGCAGGCGCGGCCCCACCTCGCTTACGCGCTCGAGGAAACTGCTCATGGGCACGTCGGTCCACTCCTCGACCAGCAGAGCCCGGTCCGGGAGCAATATGCACACCGACTGCGCGCGCCGCCCCCGCCGCGAATAGAATCGGGCCTGGTTCGGATTGCTGAAGTCCGTGCTGTCATACGCCGCCTTCGTCTGCGACAGCTCGAAATACAGCTTCTGCAGCGCCTCTTTGTTCAGCGGCGCCGGACCATGAATGAGTTCGACCGAAAAATGGATGGGGCGGTCTTCCGCTTGCATGACGTTTCCCGATGCCTGCCGGTCGTGCGTCTGCACCTGCACACACTACGATGGCGGCTTGCGTGTTTCCGTGGAGAGGGCCAGTATAAAAACCCCACCCGCCCGATGCAATGGCGCCCGGCCGCTCACTCCACCGCTCCCTCAGCCAAGCCCGCTGGAAACGGGGCCGGACGCGTCGCCGCAGTGCTCAATTCCATTCGACGGCCGGTTGCCGCCGCATCAAGGAAGCCTTGCATGATATCCAGCACATGGTAAGCGAGATCGCCACTGGCACGGTGCGGCCGGTCTTCTCGTATGGCCGCGGCCAGCTCAGCGACCGCCAGGCCCCGGCTGTTGTCCGCGTACGGATGGGTGTACGGCAGCTCCTGCCAATCCTCGTTTCCCGGCCGCCAGATACGCACCACGCCACCGAAATTGTTCGGGTCCGGCACCTGCATCGAGCCCTCCGTGCCATGAACTTCGATAAAGTGCAGACTGGCGCGCCACACATCAAAGCTGGTGACCATCGTGCCGATGGCGCCGTTCGTAAAATCGAGCGTGCCCGCGATATGCGTCGGCGTCTCGACGGGGATGACCTCGCCCTCACGCTCCTTACAAGTGGCCACACGCTCGGGAAAGGTTATCCGCGCCGACCCGCTCACGCCGCGCACCGGCCCGATCAGGTTGATAAGTGCCGTGAGGTAGTAGGGCCCCATGTCGAACAGCGGGCCGCCGCCTGCCTGGTAGTAGAATGCGGGGTTCGGGTGCCAACTCTCATGCCCATGGCATTGCATGAACGCCGTCGCCGCTACCGGCTCGCCGATGCACCCATCGTCAATGGCCTTGCGCGCCGTTTGCTGCGCCGCCCCCAGGAACGTGTCTGGAGCACAGCCCACGCGCACCCCCTTCGCCTCGGCACAATCGAGAATTTCCCGGCCCTGATGACGGGTAAGGGCGAGCGGTTTCTCGCTATGCACGTGCTTGCCGGCGGCCACGGCGGCCATCGACACCGCATAATGCGCCCCGGGTTCGGTCAGGTTGACAACAATCTCGATGGTGTCATCCGCGAGCAGTTCCGCGGTGGTGCATGCCGCCGGCACGCCGTGTTCTTCCGCCTTGTCCCGGCACCGCTCGACATCGAGGTCGGCGCAGGCCACAATGTTCAGGTTGTCGAAGCGCTTGCCCGCCTTAAAATAGATATCCGAAATGTTCCCACACCCGACAATGCCCACGTTTACACGGTCCATTTCCTCACCTCGTTGGGAAATGCCCACACGAAATGCGCTATACGCAAAAGCACTGTGTGGGCAGGGCAACAGTGAACCACAGCATACCTTCTTACCCTGCAACCATCAAAGCATTCCGCGCGGGCGTGGGACATGTCAGCTTCAGTCCTATGAATAAATACAGTGGACTACACACAGGACACCGGTTCAGCACAGGCGTGGGCGCATTGTGCCTATCCAGGGGGCAAACCATGCGCAGGCAGCCCCTGGTCCGACGGGCATCCGGCTGTATGGTTTTTCTGGGGAAGGCCGGGGAGCCCCTCCTTTTCCCGGGAGCAAAGTACCTCCCCAGATTCTCTTGCACACTACTGACCGGGAAGAAGACGATTTCGCGGCACGGCCTTCATCTACCTGCCCCCAAGCACCACGCCCGCTACCGCGCAGCCCAGAGCATGCCGCGCTGCATAATCTCGAAGGCTTCCGGCACCTCGAAATCGCGGACCGCGTGACCCAGCGCCAAGTAGAACACGCGCCCGGCGCCGAACATCCGCCGCCACGCCACCGGCATGACCGTGCCCGCAATCCAGGGGTACGGAACCCCCGGACATGTTGCCGTGGCCAGCACGTCATTGCCTGGATCCACATGCATGTAGTAGAGCTCCGAGTGCACGTTAAAATCATCGAGCCCCGCGAGTATCGGGTCATCCCGTTTCTCGGATACCAGGTTCACCGTGTAATCGATGATACCGCCCGGGTGCTCCACCCACTGCCCGCCGACCATGAACTGATAGGCCGGGTTCCCGCGAAACGCATCGCCCATCCCTCCATGCCAGCCGGCGATTCCCGTGCCCAGTCGCACCGTGTCTAGCAGGCAGCGCTCCTGATCCGGCGTGAGCGCACCCATGGTCCAGCACGGCACGATGAGGCTCTGCGCATGTAACTTGTCCAGGTCGGTGAACACCTCGAGTGTGTTTACGATCTCAACTTCATAACCGTGGCTAATGAGAACCGGGGCGAACCGGTCGACGCATTGCCGGGGCTCGTGGCCTTCCCAGCCGCCCCAAACCATAAGCGCCTGTTTCATGTAAAAGGTGTCCTTTTCGGGGCTGCTGCCTCACTCTTTGTCGGCAATATAAACATGCGCCGGGGGTATATTCTTCCAGATAGCTTTCGAACGGGTTACCCGCGGGAACTTGGCGGGCAATTTGCCTTTGAAAAAGCGCTTGCCGGAAGAGAAGAAGGGACTGATGGTGTAGGCAAAGGTCACGAACCGGCCCCCCGGCCGCAGCACATCGAAGGCGGCATCAAGAATCGTATCTTGAAGATCCTCCGAAAACATGGTCCAAGGCAGGCCCGACACGATGACGTCGCAATGGTCATGGCCCTGCGCCTGCAGGAACTTCGCCGTGTCGCCGGCACTGCCCTCGACAACATGCACATTGGGGCAGCGTTCGCGCGTAGCCGCCACGAAATCGGGCTTCACTTCGACCGCCATGAAGTAGGCATCCGGTTTTTTCTTGCGCTCGATGACCTCGGTGAATACGCCCGTCCCGGGACCGAATTCAACAATCACGTCGGACGCGCCCAGCTCGGCCCGGTCGGTTACCTCTTCCGCGAGGCGCGCGCTGCTCGGGCCGACGGCGCCGGTCACCTTGAGATCGCTGAAGACCCCCCGCATAAAGCGCCAGGCATAGCCGCCCTGGGGGCGCGATTCTTGCATTTCCATGATTCCACCTCCTTAACATTGGTGCCAGCGGCCAGCATCTGTAGACGCGGTGATCCTGATTTTCCCAAGCATGATAACTTGGGGCCGCTCGAAGGGCCACAGCCCACAATAAGCATTGGTTCACTTTTGTGCTTCGTGTAAACCCCAGTCGATTCCGCGCGTGTTTGTATTCCGGGGCTCTCTTCGAGGATGGGCGAACAGAAAGCAAACAGGGACGGAGTCCGTTACAAGGCTGTCCCCATTTGCGGGCCTGCGTATCTTTTATCCCCTCTCTTTTGAAGCAAAAGACGCTCCTATCCTGCCACATGCCGTCCACTCCACACAAGACGGCCGGGAATGCGCTTGCTATTCACCACGATCTCAAGACTTTTGGCCGGGGCCGGGTTGCAAGACCATGTGTCCGTAACGGCTTTTTCCCATGGCGTTCCCGCCGAAGTACGGCCTGTCCAACGGGGGGTTGACTTCGAAAGTTGGCAACGGACAAAATGCGCGGCATGACAGCACTGGTGGACGCGGTTTCTCGCCCGGAACTTCAGGAGGCTTACCCCTATGGCACGTGTGCCTGTGTGCGCAGCGGATGACCTCAGCCCTGGGCGCCCGGCTTGCGTCGCGCATGAAAAAGAACGTATTGCCGTGTTCAACATTGGCGGCGCCCTTTACGCCTGCGACGACGCCTGTCCCCACGCCGGTGGGCCCTTGCACATGGGCTTTTTGCAGGGCGCCACGGTCAGTTGTCCCTGGCATGGCTGGACCTTCGACCTGGCCGAGACGAACGGACCGTCCGGCGGCGTACGGCGGTACCCAGTATCGGTCGTGGATGGCATGGTGTATATCGAGATGCCGGAAACAACGCAAGAAGGAGCGCGGTAAATGCTGGTACACAGCGTGTATTTCTGGTTGCCCGAGGGCATGACCCAAAAGGATCGCGAAGAATTCCGAAACGGGTTGAACGCACTCAAAGGCATCGCCGCAGTCGAGACGGTCTATGTGGGGTCACCGGCCGACACGCCCGACCGTCCCGTCATCGACCGCAGCTACGACTTCGGCCTCGTGGTGGTCTTGGCCGACCATGCCGCGCACGATACCTACCAGGCGGACCCGCTGCATCAGGCGTTCGTCGCACGCTTCTCGAATGTCTGGGAGCGCGTGCTCATCTACGATGTGCAATAATGCCGCAAGGTGCGTGTAGCGCGTCCGCGACTGCCCGCCGTAGCTTCCGAGCGAAGTTGGCAGCGGTATAATACGCACAAAAGAAACCAGGAGACCGCATCATGGCGGAATTCACGGGCACGGTGGTGGTCGTCACCGGGGCGTCGGAAGGTATCGGACGGGCACTGTGCCTCGGGCTGGCACCACAAGGCCCGAAACTGGTGTTGGCAGCGCGCAATGCCGCCCGGCTCGATGAGCTCAAATCACAATGCGAAGCAGCCGGCGGCCAGGCATTGTCCGTGCCCACCGACGTTACGGATGAGGCGGCCTGCCGCGCCCTGATCGAACGGGCCGTGCAGGAATACGGCGGTATTGACGTGCTGGTCAACAACGCCGGCCGCACCATGTGGACGACATTCGAGCAGGTGACGGACCTTTCGCTCTACGATCAGCTCATGCGGCTCAATTATCTCGGCGCCGTGTACTGCACCTACTACGCACTGCCGCACCTGAAACAATCCCTGGGACGAATCGTGGGCATATCGAGCGTGGCAGGCCTCACGGGCGTACCCACCCGCACCGGCTACAGCGCCTCGAAGCATGCTATGTTCGGGTTCTTCGATTCACTCCGGGTCGAACTGCGGGGAACCGGTGTATCGGTAACTATGGTGGCGCCTGATTTTGTGCTTTCCGAGGTGCACCGGCGCGCCTTCGGCAGCGACGGCCAAGCCCTCGAACAAAGCCCGATGCAGGAAAACAAGATCATGACGGCCGAGGAATGCAGCACGCTCATCATCCGCGCCATGGCACGCCGCGAACGCCTGCTCATCACCTCCCGCCGGGGCAAACTGGGCAGGCTTTTACGGGTCTTTGCGCCCGGCCTCATGGACAAGATCGCCGCGAAGGCCATCTCCGAACGCCGCTGAAACGTATGCGCCCGGCCACAGGAATGTGCTGGGCAGCGCGCGCCGGTAAACGGCAGCAGGAGGCCCTCCTCTTGCCTGCGGCCAATGGCGCCTCTCAGAAGTCCGCATCCCGCACAAGGCGCAGCCCCTGGTCCCGCGTGGCGCCATCCGGTATGTTCATCGATCGGTTTGCGCTTCGGCAATGGGTGGCCGTGCGATAGACCGTGCCGCCGCGCAGTACACGCCGCTCGCCCGTGATCGGGCCGGCGGGATTTACCGCGGGGCTCTCGACATAATAGTCATCGGCGTAGAAGTCGGCGCACCATTCCCACACATTGCCCATGATGTCATGTAACCCCCACGGGTTCGGCAGCTTATCCCCTACCGGCTGGGTATCGAGAGCGAGGAAATTCTCGAAACTGTCGAAGTGCCAGGCATAATCATCCAGCAGCGCGGCGTCGGCGCCGTAGAAAAACGGCGTTGTGGTCCCCGCACGGCACGCGTACTCCCATTCCGCCTCAGTAGGCAGGCGGAAATCTCCCTCATCCAAGGTGTTGAGGCCATCCACAAACGCCATCGCGTCTTCCCAGGTTACAAGATCGGCCGGAAGCTCTTCGCCGGGATGGTAAAACTCGATGGCAGGCACGACATCGCCGTCCACCGCAACGCGAATGCGCTCCCACTCCCTCTGCGTAACCTCGTACTTGCCCATCCAGAAGCCATTTGACAGCGTGACCTCGTGCTGCGGGAATTCATCCGCAAAATCCGCCGGGCTCACACAGCCATAGGCCTCGCAGGTGGCCTCCGCGCTTAGCCCGGAACCCATCACGAACGTGCCCGCCGGTATCCATACAAACCGCATCCCAGCAAACACACGCTCCTCGCCTGGGATGGGCCCATCCTCGCCTTCACCCTCACCTTCACCCTCACCCTCACCCTCACCCTCACCCTCACCCTCGCCTTCACCTTCGCCTTCGCCTTCACCCTCGCCTTCACCTTCACCTGCGCCCTCGCCTTCGCCTTCGCCTTCGCCTT
>CAZMVU010000123.1:0-14426 GCA_964569295.1 uncultured Nitrospirales bacterium | reverse complement strand
CTCGCCGGGAGAAAAGGGCTGCGTGGCTTCCACGCCAAGCCCCCTTGTGCCCTGCACGCAAGCCCAAAGGCACGCCGCCCGCGCATCCGTGAGGGCGCACCGCCCTGTCTTGAATGAGCTTGCCACGGAAGTCATGGCCGGCCCCGCCGGGATGCGCGGCTATTCCTTCGCTTGCTACAATAGCGCGCAAGCGCAGTATGTGAGGCCCGTTTTTTCATGAGCGATCCTGCCCCCGGAAGCTTGAAAGTCTGGCTGCTGGCTGCCCGGCCGAAAACCCTGCCCGCGGCGGCGGCGCCGGTAATCATGGGTGTGGCCATGGCTGGCGAGGCGGGCGCGCTCCATGTGCCCTCCGCCGTATGCGCCCTGCTCGGCGCCTTGCTCATTCAGATAGGCACGAACCTCGCCAACGACTACTTCGACTTCGTCAAGGGCCTTGACACACCGGACCGCTTGGGCCCGACCCGCGCCACGCAGGCGGGCCTCACAACGCCCGGCCGTATGAAAGCGGCCACGATCGCCGTGTTTTCTTTAGCCTTTGTCATCGGTCTGTACCTGGTTTACCGGGGCGGCTGGCCGATACTGCTCATCGGCGTATTATCGATTCTTTTCGGCGTGCTCTACACGGGCGGTCCGGCGCCGTTGGGGTACATTGGCGTGGCGGATTTCTTTGTACTCATCTTTTTCGGGCCGGTGGCGGTCGGGGGAACGTACTATGTGCAGGCCCTCGCGCTGCCGTGGCACGTGGTCCTGGCGGGATTCGGGCCAGGGTTCCTATCAACGGCGATTCTTACCGTCAACAACCTGCGCGATATCGATGGTGATCGCCGCGCGGGCAGAAAAACCCTCGCGGTGCGGTTCGGGAAGGGCTTTGCACGCGGCGAGTATGTGTGCTGCGTGACGGCGGCGGCGGTGCTCGTGCCGGGAGCGATTGTACTTGCGCTGGGCGCGCACTACCCGCTGTTGTTGGTGCTGCTGACCGTGATCGCCGCCGTGCCGCAGGTACGCCGGGTCTACACCCTCACGGGCCGGCCGCTCAACGATGTTCTTGCCGGCACAGGCAAGCTCACGCTCTTATACAGCCTTCTGTTTTCTATGGGCTGGCTATTATGATCATTGCCGGCGCCCAGGTATACCGCTACCGCCTGCCCCTGCGCGAGCCCGTCGTGCTGAAGGGCAACACCTACCGTGAGCGTGAAGGGCTGTTGCTGTGCCTGCGCGACGATGCCGGCCGCGAGGGTTGGGGCGAGTCGGCGCCGCTGGCGGGTTTCAGCCGGGAATCGCTCGAGGCGGCGGAGGCGGCGCTGCGGCATTGCGCGGCGCGGCTGCGTGGCTACCGGCTGCCAGACCATTACGACGATCTCGAGGGGTCGGGACTCCTGCAAACACACGGCGTGCAGAGTGTTTCGTTTGCCATCGAGGCGGCCTACTACAACCTGCTCGCGCTCACGCGCGGCGTGCTGCCGTGTACCTGCATCAACTTCGATGCGCCGGGACATATCACATTGAACGCTTTGCTCCTGGGCGAGCCCCGCGCTGTAATAGCGCAGGCGGCACGGGCAACCGCCGAGGGGTATGGCGCGGTGAAGCTCAAGGTGGGCGCCCGGTCCATCGATGAGGAGGTGGAACTGGTCCACGCCGTGCGCGACACGCTCGGGCCCGCGGTGGGCCTCCGGCTCGATGCAAACCGCGCCTGGCCGCTCGACACGGCGGTCGCATTCGGCCGGCGGGTCGCGGACTGCAACATCGAGTACATCGAGGAGCCGCTGCGCGACCCCGTGGCGCTGCCGGACTTCGAGCGCCGAACGCAGGTGCCCTACGCACTCGATGAAACGCTCCAGACCTGGCAGGCGCTGCAACAGCCGCCCGAGGCGGATTCGCGTGAACGCTTCGCCATGGACGCCTATCAGCGGGCGCTCAACCGGGTGTACAGCCGGGCAGCCGCGTGTGTGTGGAAACCGACGCTCATGCATGTGCCGAACCTCGTGGCCGCCATCGCCTGGGGGATGTTCTTCCCGATGAAAAAGATCGTGCTCAGCGCCGCTTTCGAATCCGGGGTGGGCATCGCCGCGCTCGTCAATTATGCTGCCGCCTACTCCGGCGCAGAAACGCCTGTAGGCTTGGACACCTATGCATGGCTGGGCGAAGACGTGCTGGCCTCGCGGCTTCCGCTGGATCAGGCGCACGTGGATGTAACCACGGTAACGGCCGCGGCACGGTTTGTACGCCGGGAGGCGTTAACGCCACGCGATGAGTGAGGGCGCACATACCAGGGGAATCCATGGCTCGGCGATTTGACCGGCCTTTGCATATACTGCTTCAATAGTTGGAGTGAACGTGCGGCAACAGCGGCGCCCATCTGCCGCCGGAAGGGACGCATGGAAGCAAGCGACAACACAGCCACGATGCTGGCAGAACACGAGTTTTTTCAGGGGATCAGCCATGAGTACGTCGACATTCTGGCCCCGCACACCATGGTGCGCACTTACCCGCCCGGGGAATACATCTTCCGCAAAGGCGCCGATGCGCGGGAGTGTTACCTGATTCGCCAGGGGCAGGTGGCGCTCGATGTCTTCGAGCCGCACCGCGGCGGGGCGATAACCCTGCAAACACTTGGCCAGGGCAAAGTGCTCGGCCGCTCGTGGCTGGTTGCGCCCTATGTGTGGCGGCTCGATGCGCGCGCCATCCTGTTGACGCGGGTTATGGCTATCGAGGCGGCCGCCTTTCGCCAGGCGCTCGATGCGGATCATGAGTTCGGGTATCAGGTGTACCGCCGTTTCCTCGCTGTATTCTCCGAGCGCCTCCACGCGGCCCAGTTGCAACTCAGCGATATGTACGCCTGAGCGGTGCGCGCCGTTGCCGGGCCGGGCGGCTGTGGCACCTGCGAAAAACGCGGCCTGCACGGATCGCTTCGAAAGGGAGATAATCCCGCTGCCGGAATAAGGGCGCAGCTTGGTCATTACCGCATCGCAATAAGCGTGAACGTGGCCGGCTTCGCAGCCATATCCGGTTTGCCGATCAGATTTCCTGAGCCGTAAGCAACAAACCGCCGGAACTGAGACACCACGATGAACACCCCGAACACGGACTTCAAGCAGCCGGACACCTACCGCATCCAGTCGTTGCGCCACGAGACGCATGACACCTTCACCCTCGAACTCGTGCAGACCGGCGGGGCCGCCTTGCCCAACTATGCGGCGGGTCAATACAACGTGGTGCATATGAACGAGGGGGCCGTACCGCTGGCGATCTGTGTGGATCCGGCCGAGCCGCAAGTGCTCATGCACACCGTCCGCGTCGTGGGGCGGTGCACCGAAGCGCTGCGGCAATTGCGGGTACACGACGAGTTGCGCATATCCGGTCCCTACGGATGCGGCTGGCCGCTCGAGCCGGCTGAGGAAAACGACATTGTCATCATTGCCGGCGGCATCGGCCTGGCGCCCATGCGCCCGCTGGTACACACGCTTATCCATCACCGCGAACGCTATGGGCATATAACCATGATCTACGGCGCACGCACACCCGAGGACATTCTCTTCCGAAAGGAGTTGGAGACCTGGCGCGGCCGGTTCGACATGGAAGTGCTGGTCACCGTCGACCGTGCCACGGGCAACTGGCGGGGACATGTGGGGGTTTTTACGACGCTCATTCCCCGGGCCCCCTTCGATCCCTATTTCACCGTGGCCTACCTCGCCGGCCCCGAGATCATGATGACCTACGCCGTCGAGTCGCTGCGTCACCGGGGCGTCGAGAAAGACGCGCAATACCTCTACATGCAGCGGGATATGAAGAAGCACATCCACGAGCTGGAAGATGTGCAACTGACCGAAGACCAGATGACGGGGCCCGTGTTTCGCTACGACCAGGTGGAAGCGCCGCTCATGGCCCGCGAATGAACGGGGTGCGTCATGCACGAATTCAGCCTAGTCGAACAGGTGCTTGGCGCGGCCATCGAGGTCGCGGAGGAAAACGGCGGCCGCCCCATCGCGCGCATCGAGCTCGAGATTGGCGCACTACAGCAGGTCGTGCCCGATGCCCTCGCGTTCGCCTTCGAGGCCGCCAAGGCGGGAACCCCGGCCGAGAATGCCGCGCTCGCGTGGACCGAAGTGCCCGCCGAAGTGCGGTGTCCTGCGTGTGCGCACATCTATGCGCCGGACGATGTTTTCTGGGTGTGCCCGAAATGCAACGCCCCGGGTGGCAAAGCGGTATCGGGCGATGATCTGATATTATCGAAGGTGGTCCTGGAAGAACCGTAGGTCTACCGAAGGAGCCGCCATGGAGATCAACGTTGTCGAAAAGGTCATGAAGGTCAACGACGCCCTTGCCCAACAGGTGCGCCAGCGCCTCGACGCCGCCGGCATCGCTGCGATAAACCTCATCAGCGCGCCCGGTTCCGGCAAAACCAGCCTTATCGAAGCCGCCCTGCGCCGTGAGGATGCGCCGCACGTGGGCGTCATCGAGGGCGACCCGGACACCACACTCGATGCGGAGCGCATCGCGGCATGCAATGTCCCCGTCACTCAGATCAATACCGCCGGCGGCTGCCACCTCGAGGCTAACCTTGTACTCGAAGCGCTGGACCGGTTCGATCTCGCGGCCATCGAGCTCCTGCTCATTGAAAACGTGGGCAATCTCGTGTGCCCCGTCTCGTTCGACCTCGGTGAGCGGGCCCGCGTCGCGGTCGTAAGCACCACCGAAGGGCATGACAAGCCCGCCAAATACCCAAAGCTTTTCCGCACCGCAGACGTGGTCGTGCTCAACAAGGTCGACCTCTTGGAACATATCGACTTCGATGCCGAGCGCTTCCGCAGCTACGTCGAGCAGCTCAAGCCCGGCATGCTCATCCTCGATGTCTCCTGCCGAACCGGCCAGGGTATCGACGCCTGGGCAGCCTGGCTCCGGCAGTACATACGATAACAGCGGAGGGCCGCCTCACTCGCCGGGAATTTCGGCCTGTTGAAACCAGGCCCGAAAGTTACAGTCATTACATTCGCTACCGGGCCCGGGCCGCGTGAATTATCCCCGGCATCCGGGGGTTTCTGTGGGCGCCAATTGGGCGGGTCAGCCCTGCCAGAAAAGATGCAAACAGATACAAGGCGCTGCCATGGACCAAATAGCAACACAAGCCGGCGCGTGGGCGTGCGCCCTGCAGCCCGCTGCATGCCTTTCCTGCGCCAAAGCCTCTCACCCGCCCCACGTCACCCGGATCTCACCCGGCACGGCGCGCTGAATCACAAGCCGTTCCTCGTCGACCCGGCACAGCTCGAGGTGATCCACCAGCGGCGCCAAGGGGCCGGCATAGTCCAGATCGATCCGGGCGATGGCCGGTTCGTAGGTGATATCCGAGGCACTGCCCATGCCGGGCGCCCGTTCAATATGCGCGGCCAAGGCATCGATGCGCGTGCGCGGCCCGGGGTCCTCGACTATAATGCGCACCCCTTGCGGCGGTTCCGTGCCGAGATAGGTCACCACGGCGGCTACACGCACCGGTTCGGCGAGTCGATGGGCGACATCTTCAAGGGCTTGGCGCGCCCCTGCGGTACCGGGCACACCGTGGACCACCTGAGTTTCCTGAAGGGAGTCCGTCATCTTACCGTTGGCACCCCGGAAAAAGCGCAACACAAGGTGTGCTTCATGGCGGACCACGTTCGAGCCTGCGGCCGCCTCGACCAGTTCCACGCGGGCATCGCCCACCACCACGACATCCACGCCGGCGGTGCGGGCGAACTCGCTGGCCACCTCGCGATCGCCGCGGACGATTTGCACCAGGGCGGGGTGATCGAAATACGGCTCCGCACTTTCCACCCCCTCGGCGCGCATGCCCGCGTTCTCGAGATACGTACACAAGACCTCTTCGACCACCCCCTCCGGCAACACGGCGGGCGCGGAATCGCGCGGGTACTGCTCGCCAATGACCACGCGCACCTCCGGCGGCGCGTCCTCCGGCAGTTCGATGGCCTCGGCGGCGGCACGGAAGATCACGCGCTCCCGAAGCCACACGTCCGCCTCGATACGGCTCCCCGCTTTCGTTTCGTCGTGGCGCAGCAGCTCGACCCGTTCGATGAAGGCCGGCGCCTGCCGCATCAAGGACGTGATATCGAGCAAGTCTTCACGCACCACCAGCGTGTTCAGATACTGGGCTAGCGCATCGCGGCTGGCGGCTTCAAGGGCATCACGGCGTGCCTGCAGCCCCTGGCCGCTGCTGTGGCCGGTGGCGCGCACTTTGACGGTCTCCCCGGCTTCTTCCTGCGCACCCGCCGCCGTGCATACACACAACACGAGCAGCGCCCGGGCCGCGTATGTGCCAAGCACTGCTCGCATGGAATGCATCGTTCACCTCCATCCCCCCCCGCATGCCCGTGTTCGCCGTGCGTTCACCTGCACCACCCCCGCTTACTCCCGCATCATACTGGCCAGCATAATGAAGCGCAGCAGTTGCGAGATGGCCATGGCGGCCGCAGCCACGTAGGTGAGCGCGGCAGCGTTAAGCACCTGCTTCACCCCGCTGAGTTCGTCGTCGGTGAGATAGCCGCCGTCGGCGAGTGCGTGGACCGCACGTTTGCTGGCATCGAACTCGACAGGCAGCGTAATGAGCGTGAAAGCCACCGCCGCCCCAAAAAGCCAGATGGCGATTTTCATGATGAGAAACGCGATGGGTGTCTGCGCGAAGACGCCCAAGATCAGCCCGCCGAAAAACAGCGGCATGGCCAAGGTCGAGCCGAACTGCGCGGCCGGCGCCAGGTAGGTGCGCAGGCCAAGCCACGCGTAGGAGCGCGCATGCTGGATGGCATGGCCGACTTCATGCGCGGCAATGCCCAGCGCGGCGATGCTCCGGCCGCCATACACGCCTTCCGACAGCCGAACCACCCGCTTGGTGGGGTCGTAGTGGTCGGTCATTTCACCGGGGGTCGGCTCGATCTCGACATCGTCCGGCACCCCCTCCTTGCGCATGATGAGATTGGCAATTTTGGCCCCGGTCAGCCCAGAACGCACGCCCACCTGGGAGAACTGGCTGTAGGCGCTTTTCACCTTGTGCTGCGCCCAAAGCGCAAATAACAGGGCCGGCAGCACCAAGATAATCGTCGGATCAAAAAACATTGGCAACACCGTTACGCACCTCCTTGTTGGGAAGACGCCCCGCGCTGACTGGGCGCCCGCATGATGCACGCGCCGTTGAGCGCCGCCCCTTCGTCCATGTGTAGATTTCGAACCTTAATATCGCCATTGACCTTACAACTTCCCAGCATGTGCAATACGCCTGGCGTGGTCACATTCCCATACACCTGGCCCGCCAGGTTTATTCGCTTGCCGGCAACCACGTCTGCATTGAGGCGGCCCGTTTCGTAGAGTTCGAGCCATTCGCTGCATTCGACCTTGCCTTCGACCAGCCCCTCGATCTTGGCGCCGGTCGCCCGCACATTGCCCGAAACAAGTGCGCTCTTGCCAAGGTACAAACGGCCTTCGACCGTAACATCGCCGTCTACCCGGCCCGCGATCTCGGTGTCCGTGGCGCCGGAGAGGTTGCCCTCGACAATCACCCCCTCGGGGATGGTCATGCTCTGGGCCTTCACCGTCCTGGCACGGCGCATGGCCAGATGGTCGGCGGTCACCTGCGGCTGGCCGGCGCTTTCTGCGGCGGCATCGCTTTCCCGCTCCGGTCCGCGGCTCGATGTGATAGCGTCGTTGAGCCGGTCGCTGAATTTGCCGAAGAGGCCCTTGCGGCCAGCCTTGTTGAGCTTCTGATAGCTTTCCCGGGCCTCGGCATCCAAGTCGATCCGGGCTTGGTCGTTGTTCGCTTGCTTCTTGTCTGACACGGTTAAAAGTATCCCAGCCGATTGGCAATGTCACTAATACAACCGGAAACCTTGCGTTTAGGTTGACCGACTACGAAGGGCACGCCGGAGTTTACCGATTCGGAAACCGTGCGGTCAAAATACAAAAAGCCGAGATTGTCCGGGCGCACGAGCAAATGGCGCCGCGCATGCTTGCCTATGATGTTGGCGGCAATCTGCGCTTCATAGGCGTTGTTCGCCTTATTCACCACAATCTTCGGGCACATCGAGCGCGCCAGGGCCACCAGTTCGCTGCGGATACGATCGCGCGCACCGTTGCCGAAGTGCCGGCTCTGGTACAAGCCGTTGACAAAACTCGTGAGCGACTCGCTGCGCTTAAGCAACATGCCCACCTCGGGGCTCTGGTAAAAGCGTTCGATACGCCGGTACAAAGCGCCGCGCAGGAACTTGAACGCGTTGTCGATGCTGGTGCGCTCGGGCGTGATGATAATGACCCCATGGGTCGCACTCAGCAGAAAGAAATCCAGCGTGTTCAGGTGGGCCCCCGCATCGAGGTCGACAATCACCAAGTCCGCATCGATGCCGCGCAGTTCCCGCACAAGGGCCGCCTTTTGCTGATAACGTGGATTCGCCGCATCCAGCAGGCCCGTCGTGCCGGGGATGAGCCGCAGGTTCTCATACGCCGTATCGCACACTATCGTCTCGAGCGCCCGGGGCGTTGCCGAATCGAAAAAGTCGTCCAGCCGCACCGCTGCTTTCATGCCCAGCACGGTCTCGACATTCGAGCAGCCCAAGTCCGCATCCAGCAATACAACGCGCCAGCCACGCCGCGCGATCTCGATGGCTGCATTGACCGAGAAACAGGTCTTGCCCACCCCCCCTTTGCCGCCGCCTACCACCATAATCTGCGGTTGGCGGTGCGCCGGGGGATCAGCCGCCGCGGACCCCGGACGGGCCTGCGCCGTGGTCCCGTGTGTACTCGTCATGATGACTCCAGCCCCTTTCGGGAATTTAGCATGCAGCGCATATTTCTGTCAAGAAATCCCGCGGGCGCGCGAATATGATTTATCCCGCTTGCCCTTGCTATACTGAGAGTATGTCCATGCAGAAAACAGGCCACCAAACCCACGATAACAGCACGCCGCACCGCTTTCCGAGCTGGATACGCCGTTCCTGGCCCTCGGGGGACTCGTTTCGCGAGGTAAAAGACTTGCTCGCCGGCGCCACGCTGCACACCGTATGCCAGAGCGCGCACTGCCCGAACCACGCGGAGTGTTGGGCGCGCCGAACAGCGACGGTCATGGTGCTCGGGAATGTGTGTACCCGTCACTGCACCTATTGCGCCGTCAACAGCGGCCGGGCCCCGGCGCCCGACCCACAGGAACCGGCAGAAGTGGCGGAAGCGGCCCGGCGCCTGGGCCTCAAACACATGGTCATCACCTCCGTCACCCGCGACGATCTGCCCGACCAGGGCGCAGCACACATAGCAGCAACGATCCGCGCGGTGAAACGGGTGACGCCGCAGACCACCATCGAGGTGCTGGTGCAGGATTTCAACCAGGACGAGGCCAGCATCGCCACGGTACTTGCGGCCAAGCCCGAGGTTTTCAGCCATAACATCGAGACTGTCGAACGTCTGTTCCCGGCGATGCGCGATCGCCGTTTCACCTACGCTGGCTCGCTCGAATGTCTGCGCATCGCACGGCGCCTCGCGCCGGACACCATTATCAAATCGGCATTTATGCTGGGCTGCGGTGAAACAACGGCGGATGTGCATGCCACGCTCGCCGATCTCTACGCCGCCGGCTGCGAAGCAGTAAGCATGGGCCAATACCTGCAGCCCACACCAAAACATCGCCCCGTGACAGCCTATATCAGTCCGGAACAGTTTGCGGCCTGCGAGCAACAGGCTTATGCCATGGGTTTCGCCTTTGCGGTGGCGGGCCCCTTTGTGCGCAGCTCTTACAAGTCCGAGGCACTGCTGGAAGTACCAGCGCTTCGAACACGGCTCGAGGTACGCAGGTAACACCCCTCTGCGGGCGGAGGCGCATCTTGGGAAAAGGCCATGACCTGGCATTGATGCTTCGTGCAAAACCCAATGGTTGACCTTCGAGAGAAAGGCGATTAGCCATGCGCTATGAAGTGAAACTGCCCGACTTGGGCGATGAAGACGACGCGGTACGCGGGGGCACGGTGTCGATGTGGCTCGCCCGCGAAGGCGCACAGCTCAATCAGGATGACGACCTGCTCGAACTGACCACGGACAAGGCGGCCTTCGTCGTGCCGTGTCCCACGGCCGGCACGCTCACGGAAAAGCACGTCGCAGAAGGGGATGAGGTGCGCGTGGGCAACGTGCTGTGCGTATTGGAAACGTAGCTACCGCTGCACACGCACGAACAGCACAACGTCCGAACAGAAGGCGCCGGACCGAAGCGCCGCATGCAGCACAAGTCAAAACAGAAGGGAAATATACAATGGTGTGTCGCGTAGGCGTTATCGGTGCCGGCACCGTGGGCGGCGGGGTAATACACACCCTGCTCACCAATGGGGCCGTCATCAAGGACAAATCCGGGGTCGAAGTACATCTCACGCATGTGGCGGATATGAACACCGCCGCCTTCGACGCCTTTGACCTGGACGACGTCACCATCAGCGGCGACGCGCGAGCCCTTATCAACGACCCCGCGGTCGATGTGGTGTGTGAGCTGATCGGCGGGTTCGAGCCGGCACGCGCATTCGTGCTCGAGGCCCTGGCCGCCGGCAAACATGTGGTCACGGCGAACAAGATGCTGCTCGCCAAGGCAGGCCCGGAATTCAACGAGGCCGCGCGCAAGCACGGCGTCGAGCTGCGCTACGAGGCGGCCGTGGCCGGGACCATCCCCATCATCAAGGCCGTGCGCGAGAGCCTCGCCTCGAACCACATTCGCCACCTCTATGGTATTCTCAACGGCACCTGCAACTACATCCTCACCCGCATGGGCGAGGAGCAGCGCGGGTTCGGCGATGTGCTGCGCGAAGCCCAGGCCGCCGGCTTCGCGGAAAGCCCGCCGGATCTCGATATCGAGGGGCACGACACCGCGCACAAGTGCACCATCCTCGCATCGCTGTGTTACTCGGCGCCGGTCAACCTCGACGATATCTACATCGAGGGCATTACCAAGGTCAGCCACCTCGATGTGATGTATGCCGCGGAGATGGGCTACCTCATCAAGCTGCTGGCCGTGGTCCAGCGCGTCGACGGCGAGTTGGATGCACGCGTCCACCCCACCCTCGTGCCCAGAGACCACCTGCTCGGCGCTGTGCGTAATGAGTTCAATGCCGTCTATATCGACAGCGACATCGCCGATGCCACCCTGTACTATGGCCGGGGCGCGGGCCGTCTGCCCACTGCGAGCGCCGTAGTGGCAGACATTATCGACATTGGCCGGCGCGAGGGCTGCGGCGCCGCGGTGGCGCCCTTCCAATACACGCACAAGATACCCCTGCGCGATATCGGCCTGCTGCGCGGGCGCTACTACCTGCGCATCACCACGGAAGACCATCCGGGTGTCCTCGGCGACATATGCACACACCTGGGCAAACACCGGGTCAGTATCGCCACCATCATTCAGAAGGAAGAAGCCGAAGACGCCCCGGCCCATATCGTCATGATGACCCACGACACCGTCGAGTCGAGCGTATCCGCAGCCATCGAGGAAATCGATCGCCTCGAATTCGTCGCCGAACCCACACACCTTATCCGCGTGCTCTAGCATCACGCGGCAACATAAGCAGTTTTGCCACCTGAGAAAAGGAAACCGCGCCATGCTCCGCCAAGGGGTCATTCACCGTTACCGCGCCTACCTGCCCGTGTCCGAACACACCCGCGTCATCACCCTTAATGAAGGCTCGACACCGCTCATCCCCGCCTACAACCTGAGCGACGCCATTCATCCGCAGATCGAGTTGTGGCTCAAGTATGAGGGCCTCAACCCGACCGGTTCTTTCAAGGATCGCGGCATGACCATGGCGGTCACCAAGGCAATCGAGGAAGGTTACGAGGTGGTTATGTGCGCCTCGACCGGCAACACCAGCGCCAGCGCCGCCGCCTATGCCGCGCGCGCCGGCATCAAGTGCGCCGTCCTCATCCCGGAAGGCAAGATTGCGCTCGGCAAGCTCTCCCAGGCCATGATTCACGGCGCGCAGGTCATCCAGGTTCGCGGCAACTTCGACGAAGCCCTCAAGCTTGTGCGCGGCATCACCGAGCGGCACCCCATAGCGCTCGTGAATTCGATCAACCCCTACCGCATCGAAGGTCAGAAATCCGGCGCATTCGAGATCGTGGACGACCTGCAGGGACTCGCCCCCGACTGCCAGGCCATGCCGGTGGGCAACGCTGGCAACATCACTGCGTATTGGAAAGGCTACAAGGAATACAAGGAAGCCGGCCGTGCGGATAATCTGCCGCGCATGCTTGGTTTTCAAGCGGCAGGCTCCGCGCCCATCGTGCTCGGACACCCCGTCGAAAAGCCGCAGACCTTCGCCACCGCCATCCGCATCGGCAACCCCGCCAGTTGGAAGAGCGCCGAAGCCGCACGCGATGAGTCCGGCGGTCTCATTGGCATGGTCACAGACCACCAAATCAAAGAGGCTTACAAACTTATGGCCAAGACCGAAGGCGTCTTTGCCGAACCCGCCAGCGCGGCGAGCGTGGCCGGCATCATCAAGCTGGCGGAAAGCGGCTATTTCGAAACCGTGAAACCGTTGGTCGGCGACCGCATCCGCATTGTCTGCATTCTAACTGGCCACGGCCTGAAGGATCCCGACAGCGCGATAAAAGCCGCCGAGGAAACCATCACCATCGACGCGCAGGAAGACGCCGTTCTCGAGGCCGTCGGCTTGCGGGAAGCAGCGCCGGTTTGAACCTTTCATGGTAAATGATATGACACAATTCGGCTTGGCTTTCGATGTGGACGGCGTGATCGCCGATACGGAACCGGTCGTCGCCGAAGCGACCATTCGCATGTTCCGGGAACTCTACGATACAAAGATGACACCCGGGGATTTCCGGCCCTTCATCGGCACCGGCGCTGTGCGCTATATCGAGGGGCCGGCAGAAAAATATGGGGTGGCCGTCGATATTGACGCCGCCCTCGCGTCACGGCACAAACACTACGTGCAACTGCTGCATGAAGCCGGCGACCTCGCGATGCCCGGCGTGCATGCTCTCATCGATGCCGCCGTGGCAGCACACGACTGGAAAGTCGGCCTGGCCACCGCGAGTCCGGGCGAAAAATCACGCGAAACACTCGTGGCGGCACGCGTCGACCCTGGCCGCCTCGATGCCTGGATTCATGGCGACCGGATCACGCACAAAAAACCGCACCCCGAAATCTACCTTGCCGCCGCCAAAGCCCTCGGTCTCCCGCCCCACCGCTGTGTGGCCATCGAGGATGCCGTGAGCGGCGTGGCTGCGGCAAAAGCGGCCGGCATGAGGTGTGTCGCGGTAACGAACTCTTTCTCGGCAAAGGAACTCGGCCAGGCCGACACGGTAGTCACCTCATTGTGCGGCGTGCGGCTCGAAGCGCTGCGCGCCCTCGTCGCCGCGCCCTGACCCCCCCACGCCCATGCGCAAACCCATCCAGACATTCGACCTGCCCGGCCGCGTGCCGTTCCCCGAGGCTTACGCCCGCATGACCGCGCGGCGCAACAGCATTGAACGCGGCCAAAACGACAACGCTCTTTTTCTTCTCGAGCACACACCCGTCATTACCCTCGGGCGCAACGCCAAACACGAGCACATCGTATGCACCCGGGCGCAGCTCGATGCCGCCGGCATTGCCGTAGTCCCCACGGACAGGGGCGGCGGCGTAACCTACCACGGCCCCGGCCAACTCGTAGCCTATCCCGTGCTCGACCTGAACCAGTGGCGCTGCGCTGTCGGCTGGTACTTACGCATGCTCGAACAGGTGCTCATCGACCAACTCGCCGGCTACGGACTCACCGGTGAGCGCGTCGACGGACTCACCGGCGTCTGGGTGGAAGGCGCAAAAGTAGCGGCCGTGGGCATCGGCGTACACCGGTGGGTCACCTTCCACGGCATCGCGCTCAACGTCGACCCCAACCTCGCCCACTTCGGCTGCATTATACCCTGCGGTATTTCCGACCGGCCGGTGACCTCCCTGCGAAAACTCCTCGGTCATGCCCCGCCCATGGCAATCATCCGCCGCCACTTCGAAACCCACTTCCGCCGCCACTTCGAGACGTAAACCGGTATGTCAGTGCCTTAAAGATCGTAAAGCGCAATAAAAGACAAGAAGATTTCGGAGGTCATCGGCAACCTGTTACAACAGAATGCTTTATAGAGTGTGAAAACTGCGACGTTTTTCTGCCCTTCTGGGTTGCGGGCAACGCCCGCGTTAGTGCCTTAGGCACTGACTCGTATAAAGAACAACAAGAAGTGATTCGGGCACCTTGTGTAAGCTCTAGCACGGCTGTTTCTTAGGGCCAACGGCCCGTACCATACCAGCCTGGGCCGCAGGCCCAGGTCATCTGTCATCCGCAATCACAGGGCTGAAAGCCCGAGCCATAGGTTTTTTTTGTAGCGCGCGCTTTCAGCGCTGGAAAAAACACCCATTCACCACCTGGGCCTGCGGC
>CAZMVU010000122.1:0-14475 GCA_964569295.1 uncultured Nitrospirales bacterium | reverse complement strand
CGCACTCCAAAGGGCGCATACATCGTGACTCATAGCGATAACGGGTGGGCCAGAACCGCTACCCGCGCTGATACCAGGGAGTTGTATGACGTATGGGAAACGGCTCACGGCAGACGGCTAAAGAATTACCCGATTGGCAATTCGCCCTCTTGTTTTGACCAAGCGTGGGAGTGCATGATTGGACCTTAAGCCGGGAGACGACAGCCTGTCCGCAATCTCGCACTACGGTGCGATCCCACAGGCAGCCCGTGGGATGACGTATGCCGGATTGAAAGGCCGGTGGTCTGTACCATAAGATTCCGTTTTACCTATGCCTGCATGGCAGAAAAGGAACCAGACGATGAGCGTTCTATTGACTTCCGCCCTGCTCTTAACGACGGTCACCGCCGAACCTATTGATATCGGCTCGCGCCTTGAACCCATGGTCGACGATTATCTCATCGAATCGATGGAGAACGTGGAGCTGCTGCTGCACGAACCTACGGCGCGCAACGTGGCCATCGTGTACGATGCGCCCTGGGAGGGGAACACCTCCTGCTATGTTACGGTTTTCCAGGATGGCGACCTTTTCCGCATGTACTACCGTGGCGCGAACTATGATCTCGAGACCAAGAAGTCCGGCGGGGAGCGTGTCTGCTATGCCGAGAGCAAGGACGGTATTACCTGGACCAAGCCCGATCTCGGCTTGGTCGAGTACGAAGGCTCGACGGCGAACAACATTATCTGGGATGGTCCTGGCTCGCACAATTTCGCGCCGTTCAAGGACACGAATCCAGCGTGTCCTCCGGAAGCGCAATACAAAGCCATCGCCCGCGCGGAGGGGGGGCTCATCGCTTTTCAATCCCCGGACGCTATCCAGTGGTCGCTGATTCAGGAAGACCCTGTCATTACCGAGGGCGCCTTCGACTCCCAGAATCTCGCCTTCTATGACACCCACCGCAAGCGCTACGTCGATTTCCATCGCGGATTCAAGGACGGGGTGCGCGACATCATGACGTGTACATCGGAGGACTTCCTCCAGTGGACGGAACCGCACTACGTCGACTATGGCGATGCGCCGCCGGAGCACCTCTACACCAACGCCATCACGGCGTACTTCCGCGCACCCCACATCTTCATGGGATTTCCCAAGCGGTTTGTGCCCGGCCGTGACCTTGGTTTGCATGAGAAGCCCGGCGTATCCGACGGCGTATTCATGACCAGCCGCGACGGGGAGCATTGGCATCGCTGGCTGGAGGCGTTTATCCGGCCGGGGCTTCAGGAATCGCGTTGGGTCAACCGCAACAACATGCCGGCGTGGGGCATCCTGCAGACCAAGTCCCACATCGAGGACGCGCCCGACGAACTCAGCGTCTACAGCACGGAAGGCTACTACGTCGGCCCGTGCAAACTGCGCCGCCACAGCATCCGCATGGATGGTTTCGTATCGGTACACGCGAAGGCGGCAGAAGGCTCGTTCACCACGAAGCCGATCATCTTCGCCGATGACCCTGCTGTTAACAGCGATGCCGCCGAAACGCAACTGGTGCTGAACTGCGCGACGAGCGCCGCCGGCAGCATCCGCTGCGAAATACAGGATGCCGACGGTAAGCCCATCCCGGGGTACGGCCTCGAGGACTGCGACGTCATCTTCGGGGACGACCTGGAACGGCCCGTGGCGTGGCAGGGCAAAAGCGAACTCGAGGAACTCGCGGGCACGCCGGTGCGCCTGCGCTTCACCCTGAGCGACGCGGATGTCTATGCGCTGCGATTCCGGTAGGACACACGGCAAAAGACGAAGAATTACGCCCGCGCCGATGCCAGACGGTAGGCCTTCTGCGTGAAGATTTGGGCGCGGTTTCGGCAGGCGTCGTAGATGGTGCGGGTGGTTTCCGCGAGGACGATGGGGTCGGCGCCCTCGAGGTTGTCGCGTTCGTGGCGTGCTACGACGATAAGCGGGCGGCAGGCGGGGTGCATCTCACTGTGAATGCGCATTTGTTCGTCGAGCTTCATGAGCGCGGTGACCATGTCTCTCGCGGCGCTCATGCTGCCTTGGCTGTGCAAGTGTTCGAGGAGGGCGTTTGTCGCGTCGATCCCGCGCTGGGCAAGGTCCGCGAGCGCGGAGAAGTTCGCAGCCAGTTCGTCCGCCCATGCTGTGCGTGTCTCGGCATCGGGACCTTCATAGCAGGACAGGAGCGCTTCCATGCTGGCCTGTTCGTCCGCTATGCGGTAGTAGTGGTCCATGGTAGCGAGCCACATGAAGCGGTAGGCCGTGCGCACGAAATCGCGGCGGAGCAGGGGCCGGCGCAGGAGCGGATAGTAGGCGAGGCAGCCATCGGGTGCGAAGCGTGTAAGGTAGAGGTCTATTTCCTCGAGATCGGGCGTTTCGTTGATTTGCACGATGTCGCCCGGCGCCTGGAATGCCAGGGTAGCCTCGACCGCATGCAGCACGTGGCCGGGTTGCACGAGGCTGCGTTCTTCGAGTCCCGTGGGTACGCGATAGCCCGACCCGAGGTCGGCGCGCCGCCACTCGATGGCGCAGTGGCCTTCGCCGTAGGGGCCCGTCTCGCGGTAGTGTACGTGGCCGACGGAGACCAGGGTGACCGGGCAGCCGGCGGCGGCGGCGATGTGCATGGTGCCGGTGTCGTTCGTGACGAGTATACGAGCGCGCTCGAGAAGTGCCGCAAGCTGGGGGATGCTGGTTTCGCCGTAGAGCTTGACGGCGAGGCCGGGCGCGTGCTGTTCGAAGACATCGCCCAGGGGCGCTTCTTCCTGCACACCGACCAGCACGATGCGAAGGCCGTGTTTGTCGTGGAGCATGCGGGCGAGATCGGCGAAATGCGCCTCGAACCAGCGTTTGTTCTCTTCGCTTGCGCCGAGTTGCATGCAGCAGAGGGCGTCGTCCGGCGTGATGCCGCGTTCTTTCAACAGGGCCTCGACCTGGGCGCGGTCGGCGGCGTGGATATTGAAGCGGAGTTGGCGCGCGTCGGCCTCGGGCTCGAAGTGGCGCGTGATGTCGACGAGGTTGAGATCGTTGAATTCGCGGTGGAGCACACTCATAAAGAAGTACGGGGCCCAGTCCGCGCGCAATACGAAGGTCCAGTCATCGGTGAGGTGTGCGCCCACAACCTCGGGAATCTCTGCGAGTTTGAGGAGCATGGCCGAAGACAAGCTGTGGGTGACGTTGTAGGCGCGGTCGAAATGTTCGGCGCGTAATTGCTGGACGCGTTCATCGGCGATTTCATAGGCATGGAGGAGGCGATCGGAATCGCCGGCGGCGAGGTCAAGATACAGTTGGTCTTCGTCGTAGACAAGAATGTCGTCGACATCGGGGTGGCGTTCGGCGACGGCCTTGCCCATGCGGCGGACCATGACGGTGATGTGGGCGCCGGGGTAGCGCATGCGCACGGCGCTGATCAGCGGCGTGGTCTGAATCACATCGCCCATGCGCGTTGTTTGCACCACGAGGATGCGCATCACCGTTTCTCCTTGAAGAGTTTTTCGGCGATTCCGCGCACCTCGGTCATGTAGGTGAAGAGCCGCGCGGGGTAGGTGTCCCGCGCAATGCCCAGCGGCAACAGTTCTTTGATGTGGTCGTGGGTGAAGAGCATGTTTGGCGGCAACTGTGCGAGGTAGCTGCCGAGTTGTGTGTGGGCGCCGACTTTTTCCGCCATCTCACCAATAGTTCGGTGCACTTTCACGCCGCGTTTCAGGAGTGCGGCGCCATGGCGCGCGAGGATGTGATCGAGCATTTGCTGGGCGCGCTGGGTGTAGGTGTGGTTGCGCAAGGCGCGTTCCTGCGCACGCTGGGCGACAGTGCGCCGGGTGTCCGGATTCGCCAGGTAGTAGTCGATCTGGGCGCGGAGCGACTTGAGGTCGGTGTAGGTGGGCAGCTCGTGCTCGAGGTCGAAGTGGTTCTCGATCCCGAGGCACGGGTCGCAAAGTTGGAAACCGCCCGCGGCGGCGATCTCGAAGACGCGCGGGTTGACGGCGTCGCACTTGGGATCGACGCCCTCCGCGCGTGTGCTCGCGTGGAGGTTGAGGTTGATCGTGGCGCCGGCGACCATCTTCATGAATTCCTCGGTGTTGAAGCGTTGGCCGGGACGTTGGAGGAGTGGGGCGAGTGCGGGGTCGGTCCAGTTCACGCCCCAGATTTTGAAGTCGTAGTCGGTGAGCCCGCGAAACAGGTTGTTGCGGTTGGGGTAGCCGGCGCCGGCGAATGACAGATGGCAACCGTATTCTGCCGCTTCCTCCGTGGTGAGATCGACGGGACGATGGACCTTCGGGTCGCAACCGGTTTGTACGAAGGCATGGTTCACGCAGCCGATCGCGTCGAGTTCCTGTTCGAAGACGCCCGGCTGAATGTGGAAGAAGTAGTCGTATTCGAGGGCGACTTGTTTCCAGTAGGGCATGTGGCGCCAGTTCTCGACGAACCAGAACGCGGTAACGATGCCGCGTTTGCGCAGGCGGGCGGCGAAGTCTTTGCCGGTGGGCGCCTGGGCCATGACGATGCAGATGTCCGGCTGGAACTCGGCCACGCGGGTGAAGCTCCACTCACCGAGGAAGTTGGTGAGCATGTTGGTGAGTTGGCCTTGGATGGTCTCATTGCGCACGGAGTTCGTGGTGGCCTCGTAGAGGGGCCAACCGGTGGCATTGTCGACATGGAGCGTGCGGTGGCCAAGGCCGGTAAAGGCGTCGGCGAGGTACTTGGTGATGGGGAGCGAGCCGCCATACATGGGGCCGACCACAGCAACACTCAGGTGTGTATTGCCCAGCGCAGCGCGTGCGAGGGCCGCGCGCACGGCGTCGGCGAATTGCGGGTGCAGGCGGGTGGTGGGCGGGTGCAATAGTAGCTGGGGCATGCGGGTGGCGAGTTTGCGGAATTCTTCCTCCTGCGCCACCGCTTCAATGTCGCCGATCCAAAGCGGGGTGTCATCGCCGGCCATGGGTCCCGCGACGATAGCGGCGCGGGCCACGTTGGCGTCGGGCTCGATGACAAACACCTCGGCGCCGCGGGCGCGCAGTGCCTGCACATGGTATCCGAGCCCCAATCCTCCTACGAGGATGGGGCGGCCAGTATCGAGCTGTGCGGATTCAATGAGCTGGTTGGCCTCGCGCGCGGGGTCGTAACGGGAATGCAGGTAGAGGTCGCCCACGCGCAACGTGGGCTTGCCGCGGCGGCCGGGCTCGACCACGATTCGCGGGTCGGGTGCGGTGGCGGCCAGGTCGTCTTTCCATGCGCGGGCGGGTTTCATGTGGACTCCGGCTGATCCTGTTGCACGGCGTCGATTTCCGCCAGGAGCGTTTGGGCCTCTTCGTTTTCCGGGTCGAGGGTGAGGGCCAGGGCGAGGCGTTCACGGGCATCGCCGCGGCGGCCGAGCAGTGCCAGAAGGCGGGCATAGCTGCACGCGAGTGTGATGTCGCCCGGATAGAATTCCGCGAATGCATGCACCAGATCTTCGGCGTCGGTGGCGCGGCCAGCGGCCTCGGCAGCACTGATAAAAGGAGCGACAAGTGTGCGGTGCTCGAAGCTCGCGTTGAGGGCGGCGCGCAGGCGGGTGTAGGCGGAGTCGTGGTTGCCGTTGGAGAGATCGATCAGGCCGAGTGCGCCCGTAAAGCGTGCATTGCCGGGGTGGGCGGCGAGTGCTTGCTCGAGCAGGGGCTGTGCCTGGGCAATCCGGTTTATGGCAATAAGCGCCATGCCGTATTCGCCCGCGAGTTCCAGATCATCGGGCTTGTGTTGGCGCGCCGCCTCGAAGTGTGTGATGACCCGGTCCACCTGGCCCAACCGGGCGCAAGCCTTGGCGAGAATACGCCGCCGCTCGGCCTCATCAACCGCGCAGGCGTTCTCGGCGAGGTCGATGGCCGTGGAGACGTCGCCTTCCTCGAGTGCCGCGCGTGCGCCGGCAAGGCGGTCCACGTTGGGGTTGGCCGCCAGAGCAACGTGCTGGTAGGTGCGCAGGTCTTCATAGGTTTGTGCATCGGGTTGATCGAAGAAGACATGGCCGAACCGGAGATTGCCATCGGCATCACGGGGCGCCTGATCCTCGGTGGCGCAGCTCAAAGGCGCGAGCTTGATCACGTCGAAGCCGGCCTGGGTGAGCATGTCGCGAAGGGTTTCCCGCGTGTAGAAACGCAGGTGTGTGCGGTCGAGGATGCCGCGGTCCATGTAGGAGAAGCGGCCGCTTGTGATGGTGGAGAAGATAGCGTGGTAGCGCACATTGGGGATCGAAATGATGAGAATTCCCTCGGGGCTCAGCATGCGGCGCAGCTTTTTCAGGACGGCGCCGGGCTCGATCATGTGCTCGAGAACATCCGCGCAGGTAATACAGTCGAAGTAGTCGTCGGGATAGGGCAGGTCCATGGTTTCGAGATCGCCCAGAAAAACACGGTCGAGGACACGCCTGGATTTTTCGTAAGCATGTTCCACCAATTCGACCCCGACGACTTCCTCGATATTGGTGTGGCTCTTTACCATGCAGCCGAAGTGCCCTGAGGCACAGCCCACATCGAGCAGGCGGCGCGCATTGCGGGGAACGAATGGGAGAAGTTCCGGACGCGCGCATTCGTAGTAGTTGGCCGCGTCGTACGCAATTTCGGGTTTACTTGCGACGGGCCCGAAGCGGGTATGGATGTGGCGTATCATGGATTCCACGCGGTGATCGTAGGTGTGCGCGGCGAGCACCTCCTCTTGTCCCTGCATGGCGATGCGGTGGCGTTCGTCTTCGTGGGTAAGGTAGTAATCGATGAGGTCAAAAAGTTCGGAACTGCTTTGGTAGATCACAAGGTGTTCACGGTCGCGGAACAGATCGGTGAGGCCGACGGCCGGGTCGGTAATGAGCAGTGCGCCGGCCGCCAAGGCCTCGAAGACGCGCATGTTGACATCCTCATTGACGCACGTATTCACGACAATCTTCGCCTGGGCATAGATGCGCGCCATCTCGTGTGGCCATGCACGGCCGATGTAATGATTCGGGTAGCGCGCGGCCACGGTGTTGAGCAATTGCTGGCGGCGGCTGTCTTCCTCGGTGCTGAAGCTGCCGACATAGGCGATATCGTACGTGCGCGGCATTTCGGGGAGATCGTGAAGCTCGGGACAGCATGCCAGGGGTATCCAGAGGGCATGCTTGATGCCCGCCTGTTGGAATGGTTTGACCTGGGCTTTCTGGGCAAGAAAAGTGATGTTGAAGTGGCGGGCCATTTCGAGGCGGAGATCGGGGGCGATGTGGGTGTCGATGAGGTAACACGCCTTGAGCTTCGGGTATCCGGCGGTGCCGGGCAAGACGGTTTTCGGTCCCGAGTCGATCCACAAATAGAAGTCCGGATCGAAATCTTTCGGCACGCCTTGCAGCAGGGTATTGAAATCCGCCTCGAGGGGCAGATCGATGTCGTGGGGTGGATAAGGAGGCGGTTGACTGTCGAACCCCCATAGCGGGTAGACATCTTCCGGCACACGCAAGCCGGCGGTTATGATGTGGAAGCGTTTGCGCAGAGCACGCTCGAAATAACGGCCGGTGGTCATGGGTGAGGCCGCGTAATGCAGGAGCAGGTTGCCCTCGGGTTCGCCGGCTGGACCGGCTTCGGTTTCGGTTGTGGCACCGGTGGTGGTGTGGTTGCGCGGAATGTGGCGGATGCTTTTCTCTGCCGCGGTGAAGATGGCCTCGCGCCATTGCTCCGTGAAAGCCGCGATGGGAAACTTGCGGGCGACCATCTCGCGGCCGTGCTCGCCGATAGTGCGCGCGCGATCGAGGTCGTCGAGCAGTTGGCGGCAGCGTGCGTTGAGTTCGCCGGCATCGCTGGATAGAAAGCCGTCGACCCCGTCCGTTATTGGCGAGGTCGCATTGGCGAGCGACACCACCGGCGTGCCGGTGGCCAGAGCTTCGAGGGTCACGAGGTTGTAGCCGTCTTCGTATTCTTCGCGGCTGACGTGGAGCAGGCAGCGTGCCGTGCGGTACGCGGTCTTGAGGGCGTCGAAGGAATCTGCCGGGCGCGAGTCGGGAATAAGCGGGTTTGCGCCGAGCACACGATTGGGTAAATCGGCGACGACACGCTCTTGGAAGTCGACATCAAACATAAGGTTACGCTCGCGCATACAGTTGCCGACCCGAAGTACGATCCGCTCTTCGCCCGTCCAGCCGCCGTAGTCGTCGGGATCAATGCCGGGGAGGATGACGCGGCCGGGGATGCCGTAGTCGGCGCGCTTGGATTCGGAGATAAAGATAAACTCGAAGAAGACCTGGAGTTTTTCGAGGAGATACGTGTAGGCGTCCTGGGGATTGTCACTGTCGTGGATGCGGACGGTCTCGGCAAGGAACCGCCGCCGGTTATGGCACAACAGCAACTTTGGGCAGGGAGCCCGAAAAATGTCGAGGGCGTTGTTCTCGTTCTGGGCGATGACCACATCGTACTGTCCAGCCATGAGTTCCGAGCGCCATTCGCGTTCGGGCACGAGTACGATGTTATCTGGCCGTGGACGGAAGGCTTCGACCCAGTCGCGGCGGAGTGGGCCTTCGTCATACATGCCGGCATGGATGGTGAGCCCCGTCTTCGCCATGAGTACGAGGTAGGGTTCGTGGAAGTTGAAGGTGAGGATACGGGGTTGGGCCATCATTGACCGAGGGCGGCGGTTGCTTCGCCTTTTAGTTTGTTGACGAGCTCGGTTTCCTGCTCGGCCCGCGGCGCCAATTCATATTCAAGGAGATCGCCGAGCAGGACGCAATCCCCGGACTCGATGGCTGTGGCGGCTTCTTCGAGAAACTGGTTCAACTCCTCATGAAACTGGTCGGCGGGTTTGTCGCCCACAGTTAACTGGGCCATGTCGAGTTGGAGCAGGGCGGTGATGCGCGCCTGCTGCGCTTTGACGTGACTCCAGATGCGGGCCAGTTCGTTGAATGCACCGAAACCCTGGTCAGGTGATTCGCCATGGAAGAGTTCCGCCAGCATGCGGCAGGCTTCGGGAAGATCGGGGAGGGCCGCCTCGAGATCCGTGAGGCTGTTCGCGACCAGTTCGGCCAAATCAGAGGATCGCACCTCAAGGGTATGCACGTTTTCGATGGCGGTGCTTTCGAGCCGTGCAAGCAAGTCGTCGGGCGCGAGTGTCTCGCCGTTCACCTTCACTTCGAGCATGGCGCGGCCCTGTTCTTGCAAATGCTTATCTATGGCGGCCAAGGCGCTGAAAACGTCTTCCGGATTGCCTTCAAATTCGAAATTGCGTTTGTCATCAACAATAAGTTCCATTGAAACGCTACCTCTCCATTAGCGCGGAATCAGGTTGGACAAGTTATCTACTTTCGCAGCGGTGGCGGCTTGGGCATTCTCTGCCTGAATGGCCAGGTATACTTCGCGGCGGTGCACCGGCACGGCGCGCGGTGCGGCGATACCGAGCTTCACCTGGTTATCCTTGAGATCGAGCACCTTCACCTCGATCTCATTGCCAATCATGATGCTCTCGTTTTCCTTACGCGTCAGAACGAGCATTGCTGACCTCCTTGGACGCGCCTTCTTGTGCTTGCGCAAGGAAATATTGGATTGGGTAGTCGCTGCGATCCATAACTTGCTGCCGCGCGAGGCGATGTTTCATGTTGACAAGAATAGGCGCCTTGAGGTTCGTGCGCACTTGGCTCTGGTCCTCGGGAATCACGAGAAGGGTAAAGATTTGCAACTCGTCAACACCCGTAACCGCCAATTCGACGAGTTCCTGCTCCCCTAAACGCACGGCATAGTCCGGCACAACCTGGCGCGGATCTATAAGCAGAAAGGCCAAGTCACCGTTTTCCGTGGACTGGAGCCACTGCACCGAGCCGTCGTCCGCCGCGGGCATGAGCACGAATCGGCGGTATTCCTGGAACCCGATGATGGGCTGGGTAAATGTTATAACCTGTTCAGGATCGATGTCGATCGCCCCGAAACGGCTTGTTTCCAACTGCATGGAATCCTCCATGGCTCATAGCTTCATTGAGGTTAGTATGCATTATCATGGTGGTCAAAGCAAGCAAAATTGTAACAAATGAAGTTGATTCGTCAAGAGATTAGCTTATGACGGCAGTCGCGCCCCATGCCTTTTATCGTCTGGAAACGCCGAAAAGTGAAGTCCCGGCGTCTCAGCGGAAATGCGGCGCATGCATGGGGCATGTTGGTGTGATAAGCCGGGGTGCGCTATGCTCATCAGGCCGCAACGCAAACACCGGCGGCGGGAGGGAATCATTATGACGGGCCGCGAGCGCGTTTTTGCGACATTGACCGGACAGCCGCGCGACCACCTGGCCTTTTTGCCAATTACCATGATGCTCGCAGCAGAGCGGATCGGGGTGCCGTATCGTACGTATGCCACCGATTACAACGCGCTGGTAGCCGGGCAACTGCGCGTGGCGGAAGATTTCGGCGCCGATGTGGTGTCCTGCATCTCCGATCCGGCACGGGAGGCGGCGGATTGCGGTGCGGCGTTGCATCTGCCCGAAGATCTGCCACCGGGCATGGCCGCGGAGACGCCGCTTATTGCCTATAAAGGAGATTTGGCCCACCTGACCGCTCCCAAGCCGGAAGACGGCGCCCGCATGCATGACCGGTTGCAGGCGGCACGGGCGTTGCGGGAGTGCGTGGGCGAGGACCTGGTCGTCGAGGGGTGGGTCGAGGGGCCCTGTGCCGAAGGCGCAAACCTGCGCGGCCTGCAAACGCTCATGATGGACTTCTATGAAGATCCAGATTTCGTGCGCGACCTGTTCGAGTTCACGCTTGCGCTGGGCATCGAATTCGCGCGGGCACAGTTTGCTGCCGGCGCGCATTGGATAGGCATTGGCGACGCGGCGGCCTCGCTGGTGGGGCCGGTGCTGTACCATGAATTCGTGCTTCCGTATGAAAAACGACTGGTGGATACGCTGCACGCCGGCGGGATCCCCGTGCGGCTGCACATCTGCGGAAACATTACGCCGCTGCTCGCCGGCATTGGCTCACTGGGCTGTGAGCTGGTGGATATCGACTGGATGGTGCCGATGGCGGAAGCCCGCGCAAAGATGGGGGAGGCGCAGGTGTTGGCGGGGAATCTCAATCCGGTGAACGCTGTGCAGCGCAGCGATCCGAAACAGATCGCAGCGGCGCTCGCGGCCTGTTATGCGGCGGCGGGACAGCGCTATATTGCCGGCGCCGGCTGTGAGATACCACGTGGCACGCCGGATGAAAACCTGGCGGCCATGCGTGATTACGCACAAAGTGTTGCGTAGCGGCGGGATCGTTGGACCTCTTCCACAGCGTAGACATCCTGGCCGGGAAGTTGTCCCGGAAGCCCAAGCTATTGACACGGCGCGCCTATGTGACGTTGCATTGGCGGCTTTTCGCAACTACCCTGTTTGCGTGCCCAGAAGATGAGGGCATATACGACGATGCTCAAAACGATGTGTGATGAGTCGGCATGATGAAGTATGAGAAAAGCAAGGCGTTGCATGGGCGGGCATGCCGCGTGATCCCGGGCGGTATCAACAGCAACGTGCGTGCAAACCAGGAACCGGGACCGCTGTTCTACACCCATGGGCGCAAGGCGCATATCTGGGATGCGGACGGCAACGAGTACATCGACTATATGCTCGGCCAGGGGCCCATGCTGCTGGGCCACACGCCGCGGCCAGTCATCGATGCTATCCAACGGCAGGCGGAGAAGGGCTTGGTATATGCCGGGCAGTCCGAGCTCGAGGTCGAGGCGGCGGAACGTATTGCGACGCTGGTGCCGTGTGCGGAGATGGTGCGCTTCAACACTACGGGGTCGGAAGCGGTCCACGCCGCCCTTCGCCTGGCGCGTGCGGCGACCGGCCGGAAAAAGGTGTTGCGGTTCGAGGGACACTACCACGGCTGGCTCGACACGATCGCCTGGTGTCCGCCACGGCGCAACGATGACCTGGGACCGCCGGACGCCCCGCACATGCGCCCTTCTTCCGGCGGGCAAACGGAGGAAGATGCAAAAAACCTGATTGTGCGGCCGTGGAATGACGAAGCGCGCCTGCGCCAGACGTTCGCTAACTACGGCGACCAGATGGCGGCGGTTATCTGCGATCCCTTCGCCTGCGCTGCGGGTCTGATCCCTGCCCAGGCGGATTTTCTGCATGTCCTGCGCGATCTGTGCGACACCTATGGCGTGGTGCTTGTCTTCGACGAGGTCATCACCGGGTTCCGCGTTGCACTGGGCGGCGCGCAACAGCTTTATGACGTTACGCCGGATTTGGCTACGTTCGCCAAAGCGTTGGGCGGGGGCCTGGCCGTGGCGGCGGTGGCGGGCAAGGCGGATCTGATGCGGCTCTTTGGCGAATTGAAGGTGGTGCATTCCGGCACGTACAACGCCAACCCCCTGGTTATGGCGGGCGTGGTAGCCGCGCTGGATTACCTCGCGGCCGAGGACGGCGCGGCGCTCGCGCATGCGCATTCCATGGGCAAGAAACTATGGGACGGACTTGCGGGTATTGCCAAAGAGTACGGGTTACGCATGGACCTGCGCGGTGTGGGATCCGTGTTCAGTACGTCGTTTCTCCTCGAAGATGCCGAGCCCGTGACCGATTTCCGCTCTGCGTTGCAAGCGGATGTGCAAGTGCTCGATCGGTTCTGGCGCGACATGCACCACCGGGGTGTGCAGTTCACGGGGTTCGGCATCTGGTTTCTTTCGACTGCGCACACCGCGGCGGACATTGCCCGCACGCTCGAGGCGGCCGAGGAGAGTCTTCACGCACTTGCACAGCGCCGGGAGTAAGGCATGCGCATCGGAATCGCCGGGTTTCTTCACGAGTCGAACACCTTCGCCGGGCAGGCCACCAGGTTGCGGCACTTCGAGGAAGCCGCGTTGCATGAGGGTGGTGCCTTGTTGCCGGTCTGGCGCGAAGCACACCACGAGTTGGGCGGGTTCATCGCGGGGTGTGAAGAGGCCGGCGCCGAAGCGGCCCCGCTGTTGGCGGCATGGGCGACGCCCATGGGCCCACTTACAGACGAGACCTACGAAGCGCTGGCCGGCCGGCTCTGCAACGCATTGCGGGAGGCTGGCCCGATCGATGGCCTGCTGCTCGCGTTGCATGGCGCCATGGGCAGTGAATCGCGTGTAAGCGCGGACAGCGAAACCCTGCGGCGTGTGCGCGCGGTGACGGGGCCGGAATTGCCCATCGTCGTGTCGCTCGATATGCATGCGAATATCGCGCCGGACATGGTGCGCCTCCCTACGGCCACGCTCGCCTACACGACCTATCCCCATGTGGATCAGCGCGAGCGGGGACTCGAGTGTGCGCGCCTGCTCGTCCGCACCGTGCGCGGCGAGGTGCGGCCCGTGCAGGCGCATGTGAAGCTGCCGCTGCTCATTCACATTGTGCAGCAATACACGGGCGCCGGCCCCATGGCGGCGGTCATGGGCGCAATGCGGCGTTTGGGGGGGGAAGGCGGTATGCTGGCGGCGTCGGTAGCGCCCGGCTACATTTACGCCGACACGCCGCACATGGGAGTGTCTGTTCTCGCGGTTGCCGATGGGGACCAGCACAGGGCGAACCAGGCTGCGGAGGAACTGGCGTCATTTGTGTGGGCGCGGCGCGACAAGCTCAATGCCGCGCTGCCGGATGTGAAAGAGGCCGTGCGCCGGGCCGCAGAGACGCCGGGCGTCGTGTGCCTCATGGACAGCGGTGACAACATCGGTGCGGGCAGCCCGGGCGACAGCACGCTTTTGTTCGAGGAAGTACGCCGGCAGGGGCTGCGCGGAGCGTGCGTGGTTCTGTGCGACCCCGAGGCGGCACTGCAATGCGCCGAAGCGGGGGAGGGGGCGCCGGTCACGCTTGCGGTGGGCGGCAAGACCGATGCATACCACGGGGCGCCCGCCACGGTCCAGGGCACGGTCGTGCATGTGAGCGATGGGCGTTTCGTCGAGCCGGAAGCGCGGCATGGGGGGCTTGGCGATGGCAACCAGGGACGGACCGCGGTCATCAAGACCAGCGGTGGCCATACGGTAATTCTAAACAGCCTTCGCATTATGCCGACAAGCCTGGAGCAGTTGTTGAGCCTGGGGGTCGATCCGGTGGCACACCGGTTCGTTATCGTGAAAGGGGTGACAGCGCCTCTTGCGGCCTACGGGCCCATCGCTTCGGCCGTAATCGCCGTCGACTCGCCGGGTGCCTCCCGGGCGGGGCCGGAGAGCTACACGTACACGCAGCGGCCCAAGCCGCTGTATCCGCTCGAGGATGCCGCTTGTTGGGAAAGTCCGCTGTAGGCCGGACATCCTGGGCAGGCTTTTTGCTGCCTGAACTCGGTAATCAACTCCTGTCTAACGTGGGCTGCGCCCACAACACAAGGATCGAATGGCGTGTTCCCCGGTTGTTGGTTCGTGGTTCAGGACGGCTTGGGATTTGGAGCTTGGGCGTGTTTCCGGAGCGCCGAAGGTGCGGTTCCATACCAGCCTGGGCCGCAGGCCCAGGTGGTGAATGGGTGTTTTCTCCAGCGCTGAAAGCGCGCGCTAGTGCGCCTTCGAGCGTACGGTGTCAGAGTGGT
>CAZMVU010000121.1:6552-14553 GCA_964569295.1 uncultured Nitrospirales bacterium | reverse complement strand
CGCTCGGGGACTCGCTCGCTTGTGTCAGTCCCGTTTTGCTTGCTCACAACTGGCATGAAGGAACCAAAACATCGGTAGTAGAAGAACTGCACCCTTAAAGAATCACTGATTCTCGAGCATGGCGAGATAGTCTTGAACATACAGTGATGACGGACGTCCCACGCCTGCCGCGCGGGGAGAGCGTGACGGGGGGGCGGCACGCCAGTAGCAGGTCTGCCGCCGGCCTTCAAGGAATGGCGGGGTGCGCTACCCCGACTGCGGCCGGACGATGTATTTCAGCCAATTGGCAAATTCACACTGCCGGATGCCCTCGTCGATAACATCGTCGTCGATCTTGAGTTGCCACCGGATGGCCTTGTGCTCTTCGGGGGCGCTGTAGACCGCCTCGAGCTTTTCGACGTACTCGCGCATGTTCTGCGCGTCCGTGAACCAGCCCTGGCGGATGAGCTTCTCCTCGCGGGCAAGGATGAGGCGTGCAAGCTCATGCAGGTTGTATTCCGGGTGGTACTGCACCGCCCAAAACACACCCCCCTGCCACTCGACGGCCACCGCCTGGATCGGGGCCCAGTCGTTGCTCGCCAGGCACACGGCTCCCTCCGGCAACCCGGTCACGTAATCGTCATGGCTCACAAAATGGCTGTAAACCTCCGGCTTGCCTTCCATCATCGGGTGCCGCTTGCCTTCGTCCGTCAGGCGGATTTTTGTGGCGAGGCCCATGGCGCGGCCTTTCGGGTGCGCTTCGGTCACGCCGCCTGGGACGGTGCAGGCCAGTTGAATGCCCCAGCACGAGCCGAACTGCGGCACGCCCGCCTCGTAGGCGCGCCGGCACAGGTCGCGGTGGGCGTGCACACGCGGGTCGTCGTGGTAGATGGTCAGGTTGCAGCCAGGCCACAGCACGCCCGCACAATCCGCGAGTTCCTCATCCGCAGGCGCGGCGGCGTCTGGATCACTCGAATACCAGATGCGGTACTCGGCATCCGGTTCGTAGCGCAGGAGCATGTCCGCGTAGAGCACCCCGGCCAACCGCATACCGACCGCATCGAATTGGTCGCGGCTTTCCTTCGGGTAACCATCGATAATGAGAAACCGGGGCTTGGTCATGGTCACTGTTTACCTTTGTTTTTTCCGGCTCAGGCCTCGAGTTGGGCCAGGACATCCGGCAGCTTCGCATAGTCATCGCAGACGGCATCGGGTTCGTGCCCATCGAGGGGGCGCTGCTTTACTACCGTAAGCAGGACGGCCCGCGCGCCCACGGCATGGGCCCCGCCGATGTCATTGTGCGGCCGGTCGCCAATGTGCACGATGCCGGTCACATCGGTATTATAGCGGGCCGCCACCGAAGCGAACACCGCAGGATGCGGCTTCGAGTGGCCGAGTTCATCGGAAAACACGAAGTGGTCGAAGCAGTCGATCATGCCGGCGCGCTCAAGGAATTGGCGCAGGGCCCAGCCGGGCGTATAGACGGCGTCGGAGATAATGGCCAGCGGATAGTTGCCGTGGAGCGCTTTCAACGCTTCGACCGCGCCGGGTGCCGGATCGGGCATGGGATCGAGCTCCATGGTTTCGTAGGCCTCGATGAGCGGTTGCAACGTGTCTTCCGGCAGCGTACGGCCGAGCCCGGTGAGCAACACCTGCAAACGTTCCGCCACACGCCAGGTCACGAATTCATCGTGCCACACCTTGTTGAACGCCGCCTCAGTCACATTGAAGGCGAGGTCGCTGGCCGCCCGATCGATGGGGTCGTGCTTGTTCAGCGCCTCGAAAATGAGATCGCGCCGGGCCTGCTTCTTGGGCGCGAGGCCCCGCGCCACACGTTTCGGTTCGTCGCTGTCATCGCGGAACAGACAGTCCCACAAGTCGAATGTTACCGCGCCAATACGCCCTCTAGTCATTGTCTCCTCCCCAGGTTGCGCCGCCAACGATGGCCGCACGAACCCCGTATCGTGTCACAATTCGCGGGATGGTAGCACACGGTCAATACCGGTTCCATCGGGCGCAGGCGCCACCTCACACGAAGGCGCAATTAAGCTCCTTCGCGGCTTTGACAGCATCGAGCCGCGAGACAGGCCTGGAGACGGGGGCATCGTGAAGGGACTGGCCGTCGGCCTCGATCTGCTTGGCGATATCGAGGAGCGCATCGCAGAAGGCGTCGAGTGTTTCCTTCGCCTCGGTCTCCGTGGGCTCGATCATCATGCACTCTTTCACCGTGAGCGGGAAATAGACCGTGGGCGCGTGGAAGCCGTGGTCGAGTATGGCCTTGGCGATATCCATGGCGCCAGCGCCCAGCCCGGCCTGGTGCTCGGCGGAGAACACGCATTCGTGCATGGGCTGCGTGGGGAAGGCAAGCTGATAAGCGCCCTTCAGACGCGCCGCGATATAGTTCGCATTGAGAACGGCGTGGCGGCTGATTTCCTTGAGACCGTCCTTGCCGTAGTAGCGCAGGTAGGCATAGGCGCGCACGGCGATGAGGAAGTTGCCGAAGAAGGGGGCTATGGGCCCAATGGACTTTTGCGGCTCGCGCAGCATATACACCCCGTTTTCCTCGACAACGCGCGGCCCGGGCAGATAAGGCAGCAGCCGCTCGCCCACGCCCACGGGCCCCGATCCGGGTCCGCCGCCGCCATGGGGTGTGGCGAAGGTCTTGTGCAGATTATAGTGCATCACGTCGAACCCGAGATCGCCCGGGCGGCACTCACCCACGATGGCGTTCAGGTTCGCGCCGTCGTAGTAGAGCAGCGCGTCCTTCTCATGGGCGAGGCGCGCCACCTCCGCGATATCCGGCTCGAAAAGGCCGTGCGTGTTCGGGCAGGTGAGCATGAGACCGGCCACATTGTCCGTGAGCGCTTCCTTGAAGGCGTCGAAGTCGATGACCCCGCGCTTGTCCGAAGGTACCTCCTTCACCTTGAATCCCGCGATGGCCGCACTGGCGGGGTTGGTGCCGTGCGCCGAATCGGGAATGAGGATGGTGTCCTTATGCGAATTGCCCTGGTCACGGTGGTACGCGGCAATGAGCAGGGCGCCCGTGAGCTCGCCGTGCGCGCCCGCGATGGGTTGGAGCGAGGCGGCCTTCATGCCGGCGATCTCGGCGAGCAGCCGCTCGATATCGTGCACAAGCGCGTAGGCGCCCTGCGCGGAACCGGCGTAGGCCGGGCTCGAGCTCTGGTGCGGGTGCAGGTTCGCGAAACCGGGGAGCGCCGCGACGCGCTCGGCCACCTTCGGGTTGTACTTCATCGTACATGAGCCGAGCGGATAAAAGGTATCGTCGATGCCGACGTTGCGCTGCGAGAGGTGCGTGAAGTGGCGCACCACATCGAGTTCGCCGAGTTCGGGCAATGCCGCCTCTTCCGCGCGCGCCAATTCCTCAGGGAAAGCCGCTTCCGGCACATCGAGACAGTCGAACTCGATGGCGCGGCGGCCGGGATGGGATTTTTCGAAAATCAGTTGCATGCGGCCTCCTTCAGCGCCTCGGCGAAGGCGTCGAGCTCTTCACGGTTCCGCTTTTCGGTCACAGCGATGAGCAGATCGTTGGCGCCGCCTTCGCCGACATCCGCGAGGGGCAGGCCGGCATGGAAGCCTTGCGCGCGCAGGGCCTTCACCACACCGCCGGCCGGCTTGTCGAGGCGCACGGCAAACTCGTTGAACGTGGCGCCGGGATTCAGGATTTCGGCGAACCCGGCGATCTGCTCCTTGAGGTATTCGGCTTTCGAGTGACACGCCACGGCCACCTGGCGGAAACCCTGCTTGCCCAGCAGCGAGAGGTGAATCAAGGCGCGCAATGCCATGAGCGCCTGGTTCGTGCAGATGTTGGACATGGCCTTGCCGCGGCGAATGTGCTGCTCCCGGGCTTGCAGCGTGAGCACGAAACCGCGCCGGCCCTGGGTGTCTTCGGTCATGCCGGCGATGCGGCCGGGCATGCGGCGCACATGCTTTTTCAAAGCTGTCATGATGCCCAGGTAGGGCCCGCCGAACCCAAGCGGCATTCCGAGACATTGCCCCTCCGCCACGGCAATGTCCGCGCCCATTTCGCCGGGCGTCTTCACGACCCCGAGCGACACGGGATAGAATGACATGACCAGCAGCGCCTTCTGCTCATGGCAGCGCGCGGCGAGATCCGTAAAGTCCTGCACGCAGCCGCGGAACGCCGGGTTCTGCACAATGACGCAAGCCGCGCCTTCCGGGTCATCGCCCTCGGCGATCTCGAGGCCGAGGTTCGCCGTGTGGGTGATCAGCATCTCCTTGTAGCGGGGATTGAGCGAAGGATGGAGCACCACCTTGTCGCGCTTGGTCAGGCGCAGCGCCATGGTGGCCGCTTCGAAAATGGCGGTGCCGCCGTCGTAGAGCGAGGCGTTGGCAAACGCCATGCCCGTGAGCCGGCACACGGCCGTCTGGTATTCGTAGATGGCCTGGAGCGTACCCTGGCTCGCCTCGGGCTGATAGGGTGTGTAGGCCGTGTAGAACTCACTGCGGCCTTGGAGCGCATCGACGGCCGCCGGGATATAGTGGTCGTAGAAGCCGCCGCCGAGAAAACTCACGCCACCCGGTTCATTCTTGGCCGCCATGTCCTCGAGCAGGCGGGTTATGCGCATTTCCGAGAGGCCGGGGGGCACATCCCACGACTTGACCCGCAGGTCGCCGGGGATCACGTCGAACAACGCATCGACGGATTCGGCGCCGATCACATCGAGCATGGCCTGGCGATCAGCGTCGGTATGGGGAATCCAACTCATGGGGTTAATCCTGTTCTTTGAGGAACTCCTGATAGGCGGCGTGGTCCATGAGGCCGTCGAGCCCCGCGGTGTCCACGTCCTTCAGCTTGAAGAACCAGCCGTCGCCATAGGGGTCCTGGTTCACGAGTTCCGGCGTGGCTTCGAGCGCTTCGTTCGCCTCGGCGATGACGCCGGCCAACGGGCTGTACACGTCACTGGCCGCTTTGACCGACTCGACCACAGCCACCTCCTCGTTGAGGGCCACTTCCGTGCCGGCATCCGGCAGCTCGACATAGGTCACATCGCCGAGCTGCTCGGCGGCGTGATCCGTAATCCCGACGACATACAGGCCGTCTTGTGTGCCTATCCACTCGTGTTCTTTGGTGTAGTGCAGTTGTTTCGGGTCCATGGTTCTTTCGCCTTTCCCGGTTATCCCTCGTTTCGCCGGCCGGAAACCCCCACCATCGTATGGCGCATCCCCGCCGGTATTGCAGGCGCATGTCTGCAGCAAACCATAATCGGTCACTTCACCTTCATGCGGCCCGTGCCGCCCTTGTATATGGGGGTTTCGACCGTCTCGACGGGCAAATCCCGGGGGCCGGCCGTGAGGGCCGTTCCCGGTTGCGCGCAGGCCACGGGCAAATCGGCGAAGCCGATGCCGCGCTCGACGCTCGGACCATAGGTGCCGCTGGTCACCCGACCGACCGGGAGGCCGCCGTATTTTACCTCGAAACCCTCCCGCGGCGCGCGCCGGTCTTTGGCGCAAATAGCGGTCAGACGCGTCCAGTCGCCGCGTTCACGCTGTGCTTCGAGCACCTCCTTGCCGAGAAAGTCTTTGTCCCAGGCGATAAACCGCTCCATGCCGGAGGCGAGCGGCGACTTGTCGGGGCCGGCGTCCTTGCCATGCAGGGGGAGGCCCACCTCGAGCCGCAGCGTGTCGCGTGCGCCGAGACCGCAGGGGAGCACTTCCGGATGCGCCACAAGCATGCGCCACAGGTCAATGCCCGCCGCTTCCGGCACAAACAACTCGTAGCCCAGTTCCCCCGTATAGCCCGAGCGGCTCACGATGACGTCATGCCCTTTCCATTGTGCGCGGGCGCCTTGCCAGAACGTGAGCGGACCCACCGCATCCAACCCGAGTTTCATGAGAATGCCACGCGAGCGCGGCCCTTGCAAGTCGATTTTCACTGTTTGGGCGGTCACATCGCGCGCGGCAACGCCGTGGTTCTGGAAATGCGCGAGCACCTCGGCGATCGGTGCGGCGTTCGTCACCAGGAAGAGCAGGTTGTCCAGGAGCCGCAGGGCGACGCAATCGTCGACGACGCCGCCGCGTGCATTCATGATGCCGCTGTAACGGCAACGGCCGGGCTTCAGGCCGGCGAAGTCGGAGAAGACCAGCTTGTCGAGGGCCGCAATGTTGTCCACGCCTTCAATGAAAAACTCGCCCATGTGCGAACAATCGAAGAGGCCCGCCTTTTCGCGGGTGTGCAGATGTTCTTGTATAATGCCCGAGAATTGCACCGGCAGCGCCCAGCCGTGGAAGTCGACCACCTTGGCGCCATGATTTTCGTATTCGGGATAAAGGGGAGTCTGCTGCATTGGCACGCCTCCTGTTAAACGCGGCGGAGCCGCGCACACATAACCATCGGGTCGTCGTGTTTCGCCGGCGTTGCCCCGCATAGCAGCGGTTCCCGCGCCAGCGGCTGCCAACGCTGCGCTCTCCGGTGGCGCGGTGCAAGGCGTTCTCAGCGGCGACCTGCGTGCCCAGGCGATCGGCAAGATACTACGCCCGCCGCTCCCCCGTGGTTGTTTCCACGCTGAAGCTCGCCAGTCACGGCGGACGGCAATCGTTTCATAAAGGACGGCATATTCTTTCATAAAACGCGCACGAGGGGCAACTCTTATTCCCGGCGCGCCGGATTGGGCCGCGCTGCGGACCGGAATTTCCCGTGCGCACACCCGCCGCACCGATAACGGCAACGGTTCTGTGGCAAAACCAGACAGGAAGTACGATAGTATGTTGGACAAACCCGAACAACTGCACCCCCGTGTGGAAGACCCCCTGCTGCGCCTTTTGCGCCACCTTATACGTTGGGCGGTGAAGGCGCTCGCGATACTGATGGTGGCCGTCATCTTGTTCGGCGTCATCGATGTCGTCTACTTACTCTACCTGCGGCTGAACACCGAGCCCTTTCTCCTGCTCGAAATCACGGACATCCTGGCGACCTTCGGGGCGTTCATGGCGGTGCTCATCGCCATCGAAATCTTCGAAAACATCACCGTATACCTGCGCGACGACGTCATCCAGGTAAAGATCGTCATGGCGACGGCGCTCATGGCGATAGCCCGAAAGGTGATCATTCTCGACATCAAGGAAGTGGAACCGCTCTATGTGTTCGGGCTGGCCGCCAGCGTACTGGCCATGAGCATCGGCTATTGGCTGGTGGTCGTGTATGAGCGCAAGCATACCCCCTTCCAGTCGGAAAACAGCGGGAAGGGCTACTGAACCCGCCCAGCCTTTCGGACGCCCCGGCCGCAACATGCCGGGGGGCATTCATGGGGCAGGTACTTTCAGCTTCTGCCCAAGCTGGACGTGGTTCTGATTCGCGAGGTTGTTGATGCGGACAAGCTCACGCAGTGTCGTGTCGTACTGCCGGGCAATACTGTGCAGTGTCTCGCCAGCGCCAACCGTGTGCGTGACATACGCGCCGCTGTCCGCGGCAGGTACTTCCGGCGCCCGCGCCTCGTTGGGCACGAACAGGTGCAATACTTCCCCCGGCTGCGGAGCGCCGGACGGCAGGCCGTTCCAACGCCGCACGTCGGCCTCCGGCACCCCGAATTTCGCCGCGATGGCTTTCAGTGTGTCCCCGGCCGCGACCACATAGGCACGGTGGTCGGTATTCGGCGGCTGTTCCGGAAGACCGGTGGAATCCACCGCGGCTTCCGGCTCGGGTTCGGACTCGGGCTCGGGCTCGGGCTCGGACTCGGGCTCGGGCTCGGGCTCGGGCTCGGGTTCCGGCTCGGACTCGGGCTCAGGCTCGGGCTCGGGCTCGGCCTCGGGCACATAGACGATTAGGTCAAAACCATACTTCAGCACATCGTCTTTCGTCATGCCGTTCCACGCGCGCAACTCAGCGATGGACACGCCGTAGCGCTTGGCCAGGCCCGCCAAAGTCTGCCCCCGCTCCACGGTATGAGTTATGGCCTTGGTGCCGGGTGGTTGGGCGTCGGGCGCTGCTTCGTCGGGCGCTGCTTCGTCGGGCGCTGCTTCGTCGGGCGCTGCTTCGTCGGGCGC
>CAZMVU010000121.1:0-6452 GCA_964569295.1 uncultured Nitrospirales bacterium | reverse complement strand
TGCTTCAGCGGACACGGCTTTGTCGGCGGATGCCTCATCCGAGGGATCAGCGATCTCCGGCTCGGACGGCGCTTCCATTGGTTCGCTCTCGCGAGCAAGGGTAGCCAGGCGGTCCGCGGCCGCATCAAGTTCCGCCCGTTCCAAGCGCCCCTGCTCGATGGCTCCGGCGACGGCGCCGCACACAGCGGCCAACGCCGCGGCATCGGCTTGCGCCAACACGACGGCATCGCAACCGGCGGCCAATGCCGCGACCACCGCCTGCGGCACACCGCCGGCAAAGCTCGCGATCGGGGTGATATCCCCGGCCAGGACAACCCCGGTGTAGCCGCGGCGTTCACGCAGCAGCAACCGCACAAGGCGTTCGGAGAAGGGCGCCGGCACGAGTGCGCCGCCATCTTCGATGATGGGCACGGCCACCCGGCCCACGAGCAGCCCCGGCACATCCTGTTCGATGGCCTCGACAAAAGGCGTCATGGTACGGGCGAGTGCCTCGAGATCGGCTTCGTCGATACGCAGGAGGCCGCGTGTGCGTGTGTGCGCGTGCCCGAGACCGGGGTAATGCCCGGCAATGGGCAGCACCCCGCCGTTGATAAGCCCATCGAGCACCGCCGAGGTATACGCGCTGACCGCTTCGACCGTGTCGGCGTAGGTGCGCTCGGCAAGCGCCGGCGGGGAGACATCGGGCTGGTAGACATCCAGCGGCGGCCCGAAGACCACATCGATGCCCGCCGCGGCCAGTGCTTCACCCAGGGAACGGGCCCGCGCCCGGGCGCCTTCGGGGTCGACGTCGTCCGCCAGCGCACGGGGCGATGCAACGGGCTGATCGATAAGCGCTGCGAGCAGCGTGTGATCATAACGCGCGGCTATCCAGGTGTCCGGCAGTTCCAATCCCAGGGCGGCATCGCGGGCGGCCGCATTGGTCACGAGCACACCGCCGGGCCGGTATTCTTCCCATGCCGCTGCCCCATCGGCCCCGTTTATCGTGAGCACGAGGTGGCGCGCCGCCCACGCATGCTCGTCCGGCGTTTGTGTGGCTTCTTCCGGCGGTGCGGCCGGCTTTGTTGTCAGTGCCGCGGTGTTGCCCACCTGATCCGGCGTATCGCTCGTGGCCGGAACCGCCGCAGGCGGCGAGACCTCCGTGCCGGCGGGCGATGTCTGGGCGGGGACGTCGCTGCTGCGTCCAATCTCGAGGATGGCGTAGCACAGACTGAAACCGATGCCCACGCCAAGGACAAAGGTAACCAGCAAGGTGGCCGAGCTGCTGCGAGTGGGCCGGCGCCGGTATCTCACGGAACATCTCCCTTCCATGCGCGTTGCGTACTGCGCTTAAGGACATGGACCGGAGCTCGAACAAGGCATCGATGCCGAGCCATGTCCTTGTGTCGTATCAGCCCCCGCCACATCAATGGGTGCTGCCCGAACTGCCGCTCTCCGCCACAATTGTACACAAACCCCGCCACGCCATGGAAACGTACCCGCCGGTACCGCCAATGGGCTGCTGGCCTTTGCCAGCCTTGTTGTGGCAGAATACGCACTTCACATGGGCCGCCGCGACTGGCGAGACGACGTGGAATCGACCACGGGGAAGCGGCGTACCCGAGGTCTTGCCGTTCGCCTGGGCACCGGTTGTGGCATCTGCGCTGTGGGAGGCGCCGTGGACTGCGGACCCGTGGTCTGTTGCCCCGCCCCAACCGGCTCGACAGAAAAGAGGAACGAAGCATGGCCGAACAAGATCTCAAGAAAATGTACCGCACCAAAACCCAGGGTGATTTCCCCGATGCCTTCGATGTCATGGGCCGCGCCTATGAGAAGGTCGAAGACCTGCGCTACGGCACCAACCCGCACCAGCCCGCGGCCTTCTACCGGCCCGCCGGCGGCCAGAACCTCGTGCTCGGGCGCTATGAAATCCTCAAGACCGGCAAGAGCGGTCTGTCGCAGACCAACCTCGAGGACATGCACCACGCGGTGGGCATCCTCAAGTACATGAAGCGGCCGGCCTGCGCCGTCATGAAGCACTGCAACCCCTCGGGTGTCGCTATTCAGATCGAAGACATGCCGCTGCGCACAGTCTACGAGCGCGCGCGCGACGCCGATGCCCAGGCAGCTTTCGGCTCGGTGGTCGGCTTCAACACGGAGGTCGACGGCGACACGGCCGACGCGATCATGCAGACCATTGTCGAAGGGGTGGCGGCGCCCCGCTTCACCGAAGAGGCCCTCGCGAAGTTCCACGACAACGAGACCTACAAGAAGAACAAGGCCATCCGCATCGTGAAGCTGCCGGAATTCACCGGCCTGCCGAAGTACCGCGGCGACGCCAGCGACATGCTCGAGATGAAGGTCTTCGACGACGGCAGCATCGTGCTGGCGCAGCCCTACCTCTCGCGCGTGACAGGGCCGGAAGACCTCGTGCCGGCCTACAACGACCACGCGAAAAAGGGGCGCATCGACATTGCCCGCGAGCCGGACGCGCGCGAGCTGGACGACCTCCTCTTCGCCTGGCACATAAACATTCATGTGCGGTCGAACGGCGTGGTCATCGCGAAGAACGGCCAGACCATCGCCGTCGGCACGGGCGAGCAGGACCGCGTGGGCGCGGTGCAGCAGGCGATTATCAAGGCGAAGGAGAAGTACAAGGGCGATGAAGCCATCGAGGGCGCCGTCATGGCATCGGACGGTTTTTTCCCGTTCCGCGATGCGGTGGACGCGGCCATGAAGGAAGGCGTGCGCGCCATCGTGCAGCCCGGCGGCTCGGTCAACGACTACGAGACCATCGAAGCGTGCAACGAAGCCGGCGCCACCATGGTCTTCTCCCTCGAGCGCTGCTTCTCGCACCACTGATGCACGGTTGCCTGCCCGGCGCCAAAGCGCGTTGTGGCTTTTTCGGCCGGGGACCGGCGGAGAAGCGGGACACCGGCGGGAGGCGTGCCTGTATCGGGTGTTTTCGACAACTATTGACGCGATGTATGGGTTGCACGGGGCCGGGTGCGGAACCCCGCCTTTGATCAATCGCCAGAGAGCGAGGTGGCCGCAGCATGGTTGAACAGTTGGGTGCGCAGCATGCGGGACCGCTTTCAAGCGGCGGGCCGGTGCGGGTCTGTATTTTCCCATCAGGATCCGAGATCGCGCTCGAGGTACACCGCGCCCTCGCCGCCTCACCGCATGTCGCCATGCTGGGCGCTGCGAGCCGCACCTCGAACCACGGGCCCTATGTCTTCCGCGATTACGTGGCCGGCCTGCCCCATGTCACCGAGCCGGACTTCCTGCCCGCCTTCAACCGCGTACTGGAAGAATACGCCATCGATTTGGTGTACCCGGCGCACGACGATGCGCTCGTGGTGCTCACGCGGGAAACCGGCAAGCTCGCGGCCGATGTCGTCGCCTCCTCGGCGGAGACGTGTGCGGTATGCCGCAGCAAACGTGCCACATACGAACGCCTGGCGGCGCATGTGCCCACCCCCGCCATCTACAATCCCGACGAGGCCGCGTTGCCGTTTCCTGTCTTCCTCAAGCCGGACGCTTCCCAGGGGTCGAAAGGTGTGCACATCGTGTACAGCCGCGACGAACTGGTCTTCTTCTGCGATCGCACATCCGGCCTGCTGGCCCTCGAGTACCTGCCGGGCGCCGAGTACACGGTCGACTGCTTCAGCGACCGCCATGGCCGCCTGCGCTTTGTCGGACCCCGGGAGCGCGTGCGCACGGTAAACGGCATCAGCACATCCACACACACCGTCGACCCGGCGCCGTTCATCCCCATGGCCGAAGCCATCCACGCTGCGCTGCCGTTTCGCGGGGGCTGGTTCTTCCAAGTGAAAGCGCGGGCCGATGGCGAACTCGTGCTGATGGAGGCGGCGCCGCGCGTGAGCGGGGGCATGGCGCTGTACCGGGTGCTCGGGGTGAACTTCGCGCTGTTGAGCGTGTATGACCGGCTCGGGCTCGATGTCGAAATCCGGCCTATTCAAGCCCGTGCCGAACTAGACCGGGCGCTGATGAACCGCTTTCACCTCGATATCACCTACCGCCATGTCTATATCGACCTTGATGACACCGTACTGTCCCGCGATGGCGGCGTGAACCCTTTCGCACTCCTTTTCCTGCACCAGTGCCGGCGCATGGGCGTGCCTGTGTACCTGCTCACCCGGCACACCGGCGCCCCCCAGACGGCCTTGCAACGCCTCGGCTTGGAATCGCTTTTCGCTGCGGTTCATCATGTGACGGACGGCGCCTGCAAAAGCGGCTTTGTGACCGAGCGCGACGCGATCTTCATCGACGACTCGTTCGCGGAGCGCACGCGCGTACACGCAGCCACGGGCGTGCCGTGCTTCGCGGTCGACGCCATCGAGGCGCTACTGGACTGGAGAACATGACATGACGGGCGATGTAACCAACACGCCAGACACGCCTGAATTCTCGGTGTGCATCACCTGCCACTTCGAAGAGCACAGCATCGACGAATTCTACCAGCGCCTATCGAAAACACTCGAGGAAACCGGCCGGACGTATGAAATCCTCATGGTGAACGACGGCAGTACCGACGCCACGTGGACAAAGCTCAAAGCCATCTTCGCGCGTGACCCGAAGGTGCAGGTGATCATGGACTTATTCAAGAATGCCGGCCAGCGCGCGGCATTGACGGCCGCCATGGTACGCGCCCGGGGGCGGGCGATTGTCCTCATGGACAGCGACTTACAGCTCATGCCGGAGGACCTGCCCGCCCTCATCGCGGAATGGGACACCGCCCGCTATGATCTCGTAAGCGGCTACCGCCGCAACCGGAAAGACTCCCTTTTCCGGATCATCCCCTCGAAGCTCGCCAACGTCATCATGCGCCGTGCCTCGAAAAGTACGCTGACCGACTTCGGATGCACCTTCAAAATCTACAACGCCACACTCATCCGGGCCCTCGCCTACGGCCCGCACCATATCTTCAACAACGTCGACGCCATCGCCGCGCTCGACCGCTATACCGAGGTGCCCGTGCGCCACCGGCCACGCCCCTACGGTAAGAGCGGCTGGACCTTTTCGAAGCTGTGGCGCTACAACATGGACAACCTCGTTCTGCTCACGCAGTATCCCTTCCAGGTGCTCGGGCTGGGCTGCATCGTGGTAAGCATGCTCTTTCTGTTGCGCATAATCCTCGGGTTCGTCGTCGAGTTTCAGGTGCTGGATACGGTGACGAACGGCCTGTTGCTCAACGCCATGGCCTTTGCGGTCCTCCTGCTGCTCGCCGTGCTCGCGCTCATGGGCGAGTTCACCATCCGCTGCTTTGCGAGCCTGCGCCAGATACCCGCCTACGCCATCCGCGAATTGATCGCGCGCCAAAACGAACCGCCGGCCTGAAAACCGCCGCATCATACCCAACGCTGTACCCGGCATCCGGTAAGACGGCGCGACACCTTCACTCCAAATCCATTGCCCACTGGATGGCGTAATGCGCGAGTTCCCGGCTGGACTCGAATCCAAGCTTGTCTTTGATGTTCTCGCGGTGGCTCTCGACGGTCTTCACGCTGAGGCAGAGCTGGTCGGCAATCTCCTGCATCGAGCGCCCTTCGGCCAGCTTCTCGAAAACCTCGATCTCGCGGTTCGACAGTTGGTTCACCGCCGGCTCGATCGAAGTCTGCCCCATGAATTGTTTGCGCAGCATCTGGTCCGTGGCGTCACCACTCAGGTATACCTTCCCCTGTTCCACCTGCCGCAGCGCATCGAGCAGTTCCTCCTTGCTCGCCCCTTTGTTGATAAACCCGGCGGCCCCCGCACGCAGGCATCGTTCCGCGTAGATCTGCTCATCGCACACGGAATTCACAAGCACCTTCACCGCCTTATGCTGCTGACGAAAACTTTTTAGAAGGCTGAGGCCGCCGTTATCGTCTCTAAGCCGGAGATCCAGGGTGATAATGTCCGGCTGCACCTCCTCGGCCAAGCGCAACGCCTCCGCCGCTGTCCCCGCCAAACCACACACCTCGAAGGCCGGATCGGATCCGAGAATGGCAGCCAAGCCCTCCCGTACCACCGAATGATCGTCCACCACAAGAACACGGGTCGCTGTTTTTTTTTTCACAAGCACGCCCTCTCCATGACCCAGCGCGACCATTGGTACCCGGCTGGAAGCGCAAAATGCTGGTAATAACAATATCTCATAAAAAAGGTATGTGCGTATGATACAGCAAGTTTTCGCGCGAAGTCAATGGAAGGCGTGCCAAAACGCGCTTAATGGGAAACACTTTGGCCATATGGCGCAAGGCAAACCCATTGCTCCCGCCAAACCGGCGCCAAAGGGTGTGCGTATCCCTGCCGCACGTCGGTACGCGCTATCACGAAACAGATTGACAAAACGAGTGCAGGCCCTTGCGTCATACGGCTGAAGAATTACTCGTTGCTTATTGCCCGTTACGACTTTTTGAGGCACTAACGTGGGCTGCGCCCACAACCCAAGGATCGAATGGCGTGTTCCCCGG
>CAZMVU010000120.1:0-14605 GCA_964569295.1 uncultured Nitrospirales bacterium | reverse complement strand
AACCAGTTCGATTGCCAGCGGCCTTCCGCCATGGCCCAGCGTGTCAGGCGTCCGGCGCCCAGCTTGAACAGATTTTTGCGGAGGACGCTTGTCACACGGTGCCAGTATTGTTTTTCGAGCGCGTGATTCTCGGACTGGAAGCCGGGCACGTTTTCGGTGAGCCAGTCCTTGTAACGCGCGGTCTGGTGCGCCAGCGGGTCCGCGCCCTCATCGGCGGGCATAGCGGCCTCGAGCGCTGTGCGGGCGGCGGTCTTGTCGAGGGCGGCCGCCGCGCCGATTATGACCACTCGCTGCGCTTCGGCGGGCACCTTGATTTCCCGCGTGCGCCGTTGCGTGCGCGGCTGTACCACGGCAAGCTGCGCGTCTTCGCTGTGGATCGCCAGCATATCGATATTTACATTCGCCTCGTTGGCCCGTGCCTCGAGCCGCACCGTATGGGCGCCGGCCCCGAGATCGCCCACGGGAATCCGCACCACGTGGAAATCACGCTCGCGCGAACCCCAGCCGGGCGTGCTCGCGAACGGTTGTTCGTATTCCTGATCCTCGTCGAGGCATACCCGCCATGGCGCATCCGGCGAAACGGCGCGCGCATAGCGGATCGACAGCACGGCATTCGTAAGCGCCTCTTCCACACGAATGGTCCATTGCGCGTGGTCGCCTTTATCTCCGCCGAAGCCGCTGCCGAGCACAGCGCCGCCGCTTGCCGCAGCTTTCTTATCCGGTCCTTTGCTGCCTTCGCAGGCGGCGGCGTTCTCGCCCTCGGCCCAGAACTGGTGCGCCGTGCGCTGCCGGGCGGTGTGCTCGAAGCCGGGCGCACGCGCCAGCACGTGGACCGGCATACCCGCCACACGCGAGGACCAGGCGAGCGTGCCGTCTTCCTCTTCGGACAGGTTGCGGTTTGCCACGGCCATGGCGATATCGGCAAAGACTGCCTGGCCGCCGAGGTTGTCGAGCACGAGGCGGGTCATCATGACGTTTTCGGGCGTAATCCATTTTGCGCCGCGCACCCGCAACAGGTGGACATCGCGTTCGAGCGCCACGTGGCTCGGGTAGGCCGTCGCCGAATCCGGTTCGAGGGATCTGTCGAACGCGCGCACGGTCACATCGAAGCCCAGGTCTTCCGCGCCGTGCAGGTAGAAGTGTATGTCATTGGCGAAAGCCCAGCCCGGCGGGTGACCCGCCCACAGTGCTTCGCCCACACACGCCATGGGCACATGTTCTTCATAGGGCCGCGCCAGAAGTGCGTCGACATCCTGGTGCCCGAACAGCCGTCCGTCCGGCCCCACAGGGTAGGCATTGCGCAGGTCGGGTTGCGCCGTTATCGACTGTGCCGCCATTGCCAAGAGCAGCGTCAATGCCGCACGTATCATCATGGTTGCCGTTCTCCTGCTTATCTGGCCGGCGTGTCCTTCGTAGCGCCTTGGCGAAGGGGCAGGGTCTGCACGAAGGCGGACGCAGGGCCCAATACCCTTACTTGCGTAATTCTGGAAAAACAGCAGCGCTTTTCCGTAAGCCCGCAAAACCAGGGACAGGCCCGTTTCTTTTGGGTGCAACTCTCGCATTACCGCTGAACATCTTCCGAACACAACGTATGATAGTCAGCAAAACCGGGACGGACGCAAGCGAGCGCGTTCCCGAGCGAGACGGGTCGGTCCCGGGTTTTGCGGCCCCGATAGAAAAATTTCGTGACCTTTTACACGAGGGGCCCGCAAAGAAAGGGACAGTCCCTGCTCGCGGACTCGCGAGGACAGTCCCTTTGTTTGCTTCACTTATGCTGCGAAGCGGTAATGTCAGAACTGCACCCTTTCTTTTTGCCTGCCCTGCCAGTAACACCGGCGTTCAACCCCCAACCAGGCATATTTTGGAAGCGGGTTTTCAACGATTGCCCTGGACACTTCTGCTCCAAAGGCCGGTTACGATTAGAAAGCAATTCGTGCGGAACATGCAAACGGCGAAGCGGACACCGGCGGCCTTGCCCTTACCGGCGGTGCTTGGCTAGGATGATGCCAGGCACGAGCGGATAGCACCCGCTGGCTGAAGGCATGCTATTCTTGGCCCAAGACCGCCTGAGTGCATGCAAAAACGAGGAGCACGCCATGCTGAAACGGATCGTCATCGCCGGTGAGGAAGCGCTCGCCAACCAATTGCGGCAGGCCGCCGCGGGCCACCCCGTCGAGATCGTTATCTGGAATCCGGATGCGCCGCCGCCCACGGCCACCTGCGCCGTCGCCGGCGATCAGCCCGAACCGCTGCTGGCCGCCGCCGAAACCCTGGGCAAACGGGCCGAGGCCGTCCTGGCGTTGCTCGCCGACGCCGTGGATGTGCGCGAGGCTTTGCCGCTGGGAAGCAGCCGCCGGGTGCATGCCCATTGCGCGCGCTTCGGCGCGGCCCTCGAACTCGCACCGGCAGACGCGTTGGCCTTCGAGCGCGCCGCCTACGTGCGCGATATCGGTAAGCTGCGTATCCACAACGATATATTGCTCAAGAAGAGCGTGCTCACCTACGACGAGTGGATCATCCTGCAGCGGCACACGGCGCTGGGCGCGGATTTGCTGCAAGAGCTCGACCTGTTCACGGACTGCGTGGATATCGTAAAACATCACCACGAATGTTGGGACGGCACAGGCTATCCCGAACGCAAGGAACGCGAGGAAATTCCGCTTCTCGCCCGGGCCATGCGCATTGTCGACGTGTACTGCGCCATGACCAGCCCGCGCAGCTACCGGAAGAACTACAGCAGCCACGAGCAAGCTGTCGAGCATCTCAAGAGCGAGCGGGGCAAACATTTCGATCCAGCGCTTCTCGACGCGTTTCTATCGGACGGGGTGGCCCAACCGCTGGAGGCCGGCTAGGCGGTTTGCGGACGAGGCTGCCCCGGCGGCGGGTGGGATACCGGTTTGCGGTATCCGCGCTGGTCCACTGTCCTTTGTGCAGGTGCACCCAACAAAGGATTTCATCCTATGCAAGCGATAATCATGGCGGCGGGCAAAGCGACCCGCACGGTCCCCCTCACACTTACCCGGCCCAAGGCGCTGCTGCCCGTCATGAACCGGCCGCTTATCGAGCTGCAACTGGATGCACTGCACGGGGTAGTGGACGAAGTGGTGGTCGTGGTGGGATACAAGGCCGCGATGATCCGCGACCATCTGGGCAGCCGCTACCGCGATCTGACCATACGCTATGTGATCCAATCCGAGCAACGGGGCACGGGCCATGCCGTGCTCGAGTGCGCCAGCGCCGTGGACGCGCCATTCCTTGTGATCAATGGCGATGACCTCTACGATCCACGGGATCTCGAGGCGCTCGCCGCCCAGGAACAGGCCGCCCTCGCCCTCGAAGTGCCGGACCCGCGCCGTTTCGGCGTCTACGAGGTGGATGCCAACGACCGCGTGCGCCGCTTGGTCGAGAAGCCGGCGAACCCCGCTTCGAACCTCGCCAACATCGGCGCGTACAAGTTTACGCCCGCCATCTTCGACGTATTGCACGCCACCCCCCCTGCCGAGCGCGGCGAGATCGAGCTGACCTCGGGTATACAAACCCTGGCCGAACGGGGTGCGTTCCGCGTGGTGCGCGCCTCGGGATATTACCTTTCGATCGGCTATGCGTGGCACCTGCTCGAGGCCAACGCATTCTGGCTCGAGAACTTCCTGCGCCCCGAGGTGCTGGGCGCCGTACATCCGGGGGCGCACCTGCTTGGTGCGGTGTATGTCGGCCGTGGCACGGTGATCCACCCCGGCGCCGTCATCGAAGGGCCGGCGTATATCGGCCAGGAAAGTGAAATCGGGCCTAACTGCCACCTGCGGCTTGGGGCGACCGTCGGCGACCGGTGCAAGGTCGGCCAGGCCTCGGAAATCAAGAGCAGCATCCTTATGAATGGCGCCAAGGCCCCGCACCAGAACTACGTCGGGGACAGCATCATCGGGGAAGGGGTGAACCTCGGGTGCGGCACGAACACGGCGAACCTGCGGCATGACCAACGTAACATTCGCTCCATGATCCATGGCGAACTGGTCGACACCGGCCGCCGAAAGCTCGGGGCCATTATCGGCGACCATGTGCACACCGGCATCAACACGGCGATCTACCCCGGCCGCAAGTTCTGGCCGAACACGAGCACCCCGCCCGGCGCCGTGATACGCCACGACCGCATGGAGTAGTGCGCCGCACGCGCGCAAACGCGGTGGCAAGCCGCCGCCCAAACAGCACAAACACCACATGCACAGGCGGCCGGGGTTCCATTTGCCCCGCCCCTGATTTACAATGACATTGGAACGGGCACACCTCCTTGGCTGGGGGCGCTTCGCCGTCCACATCCGCAAGCGGAGAGCATCCGCCGGCTGGCGGGTGTTCCAATACATACGGAATACGATAGGGCTCAGCATCTTCGCGGGCACCGATTCGTCTTTCTCAGCAGGGTACCGATTCGTTCTTATGGCGCCGCGATCAGACATAGCCCCGGTCCGTGTCCTGCCCGAGGATGTCTCGAACAAGATAGCCGCGGGCGAGGTGGTCGAGCGCCCCGCCTCGGTGGTGAAAGAGCTGGTCGAGAACGCGCTGGACGCCCGGGCGACCCGTATCGTGGTGCGCCTGGTGGGGGCGGGCCGGCGGCTCATCGAAGTGGTGGACAACGGCCACGGCATGTCCGAGCAAAATGCGCTGTTGGCCATCGAGCGGCACGCCACGAGCAAAATCCGCAAGGCGGATGATCTCGAGAGCGTGTTGGCCATGGGCTTTCGGGGCGAGGCGCTGCCGTCGATTGCGGCGGTGAGCCAGTTCGAGCTGGTGACACGGCGTGCGAAAGACGACCACGCCACCCGCATTCGCGTGGATGGGGGCATTCTACGCGATGTCGGCCAGGTCGGGGCGCCGGCCGGCACGCGTGTGAGCGTGAACCGGCTTTACTTCAACACGCCGGTGCGCGCGAAGTTCCTGAAAGGCATCACCACGGAGTTGAGCCACGCCATCGACGCGGTGCAGCGGCACGCGCTCGCGCGCGAGGGCGTCGGTTTTCAGCTCTACCACAACGAGAAACTGCTGTTCGACGTGCCGCAGAACGCCAACGTGCGCGAGCGCATTGTCATGGTGTGGAGCATGGCGTTTGTGCGCGGCCTTGTGCCGTTGGATGCTGAACGCGGCGGGTTCCGTTTCCACGGCTACATCGGGCTACCCGGCCTCACCCGGTCCGCGCGCTCGCACCAACTCTTTTACCTGAACCAGCGGCCCATCGTGAACCGGTCGCTCCAGTACGGCTTTCAAGACGCCTACCGCGGCCTCGTGACCGTCGGGCGGCATCCCGTGGGGGTGGTGCTTCTCGAGACCCACCCGCGGCTTGTGGATGTGAACATTCACCCGAGCAAGCGTGAGGTGCGCTTCCGCGATGAGCGCGCGCTCCGGGGGCTCGTGCGCGAGGTGGTTCGCGCCCAACTCGCCGCCGTCGCCCCGGAAGAAACGGCCGCGCCGGAAGAGAAAACGCCGGCATTCACCACGGCGCAACAGGATTTTCTGGAACCAGCCAGCCGGGCACAAGCCCACGAGACGCGCCCGCGCGAAGCAATGCCGGCTGCGCCGGAGGATACCCCCGGCACCACGCCACAACCGCCGGTTGACAACGCCCCGGCGGCAGCGCCCGGGCCGGGCGATGTTTCGGCGGGGGATGCTGCGCCGGACGATACCGTCGAAGCACACCCTGCGCAACCGCCCGAACCGGCAGCGGCAGCGCCTGAAACCCCACCCGAGCCAGCGGTCGATTCGGACACGGAACGGCGGGTGCTGCGCGATCTCATGGGTGACACGCAAGATGAGTTCGCGGCGGGGACTGGTTTTTCAGTCGAGGGGGTGGCGCCCGAGGCGCGGTACCGTCCTATCGAGAATGCGCCTGATGCGGCAATGCAGTTGTTCGACACGTATCTGCTGGTGCCAACCGCGGACCGCCTGCTCATCATCGATCAGCACGCACTGCACGAACGGTTGAACTACGACGCGCTGGTGCAGGAGCTCAACGATCAAGAGTACGAGTCGCAGCAGTTGGCCGTGCCGCTTATCGTCGAGGTGGCGCCATCACAGGTGAAGCTGCTCGAATCGAACCTGGCGCTCTTCTCGCGTATTGGCATCGAGATCGAGCCCTTCGGCGGCAATGCATTCCAGGTTACCGCCGTGTGCCACCTGTACGAAGAACGCGAGGTGGTCGACCTTATCTACCGGGCCCTGGACCAGTTGGGTCAGGGCGATCTCTTCGACCGCGAAGACGTGTATCCAGACATGCTGCGCCTCGCCACGCGCGCCTGCAAAGCGTCTGTGCGCGCAGGCGATCCGCTCACGCCCCGGGAACGCCGGGTGCTCATCGACGGATTCCGCCAGTTGCGCCCGCCCTACACCTGCCCGCACGGGCGGCCGATTATCACCGAGCTTACCCAACACCAAATGGAAAAGAGCTTTCGGAGGATCCAGTGACCGGGGTGATAGCCGTGGCCGGGCCGACGGCCACGGGGAAAACGGCGCTCGCCATCGCACTCGCTGAACGGCTAAACACGGAGATCATCTCCGCCGATTCCCAGCAGTTCTACCGCGGCATGGAAATCGGCACCGCCGCACCCACCCCGGAAGAACGTGCCCGGGTGCCCCACCACTTCGTGTGTTTTCTCGATCCCAGTGAACAAATGGCTGCGGGGGATTACCAGCGCGCCGCCCGTGCGGTCGTCGCCCAGCTCAACGCCGCTGGGAAACCGGCGGTCGTCGTGGGTGGATCGGGACTGTATATCCATGCGTTGATCGACGGACTCTTCGAAGGACCGCCGCGCGACCCGGAGATCCGCGCGCGCCTCGAGGCGCAGGCCGATCGCCACGGCAACGCGCATCTCTTCGCCAGGCTGCAAGCGGTGGATCCAACCTACGCGCGGACCCTCACGAGCGCGAACGATCGCGTGCGCGTGGTGCGCGCCCTCGAGGTCCATGAACTCACCGGCACGCCGCTCTCGCAACTGCACCGCGAACACCGGAGCAAAACCCGCGCCATCCCGAACGTGCAGGTAGCGCTGAACACACCGCGGGACTGGCTGTATACGCGCATAAACCGCCGGGTTGACGCCCAGATTGCCGCCGGCTGGATCGAAGAAACGCGCGCATTGCTGGACATGGGGCACGGCGAACATCTGCAACGGCTCAAGTCGCACGGCTACCGGGAACTGGCCCACCACCTGGAGACGGGCGCCCCCCTCGATGAGACGTGCGCGGAAATCAAGCGCAATGTGCGCCACTACGCCAAACGGCAGCTCTCCTGGTTCCGCGCCGACAAGCGCATTCACTGGTTGGATGCGGGGCCCGGCGTGCCACGCGATGAGCATGTGGCTGCTGTGCTCAGGCTCATCGAGCAGGGGGAAGGGACGCCCGACCCTGACCCGCCACCGCACGTCTCCCCGCCCGACCTGCGTTAGCCCTCGACCGCCGTCTTGGGGGCTTATGTCGCGTTTCGGCTTGCGGAAATGCGCGCCCTCCCTGGGACTACCTATTTCCGGCGCGTGGTCGGACTCTGTTTCCTCGGTGAACGGGCTTTTCCTGTTTCGGTGTATTTGCTACACTGTGTGGCCTCAGGCGTGGGGGCAGGCACCGGAGAGACACGCTTACCTGTGAACAAGCGCGCAGTACATTTTGGCGCGGGGAATATCGGCCGCGGTTTCCTCGGGCAGTTATATTATGAATCCGGCTACACCACCACATTCATCGATGTGGTCACTGAGGTGGTCGGCGCGCTCAATGAACGCGGTGGCTACCCGATCCATGTCGTGTCGAATGCGGGGACCGAGACCATTGCGGTGGAGAAGGTGTCTGCCGTACACGGCGGCGACATCGAGGCGGCGGCAGGCGCCGTGTCCGCAGCGGACATTGTGTCTACGGCGGTGGGCGTGAATGTGCTGCCCAAGGTGGCACCGGCGCTTGCGCGGGCGGTGGCGTTGCGTTTCCAGAATCCCGATGCCGCGCCGTTGAATATCATCATCTGCGAGAACCTGATCGGCGCGGGTCCGTTCCTGCGCGCAGAAGTGCGCAAACACCTCGACGCCCCGCTGCATCCTGTACTCGATGCGAAGGTGGGGTTTGTCGAGGCGAGCATCGGGCGGATGGTGCCCGTCATGACGGCGGCACAGCGCGCGGCGGACCCGCTGCTGGTGTGTGTCGAGCCCTATTGCGAGTTGCCGGTGGACGCAGCGGGTTTCAAAGGGGAACCGCCGGCCGTGGTGCACATGAAGCCCATGGCGAACTTCGGGGCTTATGTCGAGCGCAAACTCTTCGTGCACAATATGAGCCACGCGGCCACGGCATATCTCGGTTACCTGCGGGGCCATGACTATATCTGGCAGGCGGTGGAAGACCTGCCTGTGCGCGATGCGGTGCGCGCCGCCCTCGAGGAAACCTGTATGGGCCTGCACAAAAAGCACGGCCTCGAGACTGCCGCGTTGCGCGCCCACGCCAATGACCTGCTCGCGCGCTACGCGAACCGGGCGCTTGGTGACCAGGTGGCCCGGGTGGCGAAGGATCCCATACGCAAACTCGGGCCGAACGACCGCCTTATCGGTGCGGCGCGGCTGTGTTTTTCCCAGGAGGTGCCGCCCGCGGCCGTGGCGTTTGCAGCGGCGGCGGCTATGCGCTACGATCACCCGGACGACCCGGCGGCCGAAGAATTGCAAGCCCTCCGAAAGGGCGGCGCTGTGGACGCAGTGCTCGAGGCCGTCTGTCAGATAGCGCCGGATAACCCCCTCGCCGATTTCTTTGTGCGCGCCAACGCGCGGCTTGTTAGCGAAGGCTGGACAACACGGGAGTAAACAATGCACGAAGTACGCCTGCCAAAGATGGGCCAATCCGTCGAGGAAGCGCCCATTGTCGAGTGGTTCAAGCAGGAGGGCGACAGGGTAGAAGCAGGCGAGCCGCTCTTCTCCATACAAACGGACAAGGCGGAAGTCGAGTGCGAAGCGCCGGCGAGCGGCGTACTGCGCAAGATTTTGCTCCAGCCGGATATCGAGGTGCCGGTGCTCAGCGTGGTTGCCCTCATCGGCGATCCCGAGGAGTCCATGCCCGATCTGGGCCAATACACCATCGGCGGCGGCGACGCACCAGCGCCCCCCGCAACGGCACCAGCTTCCCCCGCAACGGCGCCAGCGCCTCCCGCAGCAGCGCCAGCCGCCGGCTCGGCGCCCGTTTCGCCCCGGGCACGCAAGCGCGCCGCGGCACAGGGCGTCGAGGCATCCCGGCTCGCGGGATCGGGCGTGGGCGGCCGGGTAATGGCGATAGATGTTGAAGCGGCGGCCGGCGGCGGTGCCGCGCTGAAAGCGTCTCCCACGGCAAAGCGGCTGGCGGAGGCCGAGGGAGTAAACCTGGCTTCAATCACGGGCACGGGCCCAGGCGGCAAGATCGTGAAGGATGACGTGATCGCCGCGAAGGAAGCCCCCGCCGCGCCCGCACCAACGCCCGCACCGGCTGCGCCGGGCGGCGTGCGCCGCGTGCCCTTGACGCCCATGCGCAAGATCATCGCCCAGCGTATGTCGGAGAGCAAGTACAACGCGCCGCACTACTATGTGACCATTGAGGCCGACATGACCGCGGCCAAGCGACACCGTGCGGGCTTGCCTTACAAAGTCTCGTACAACGATCTGGTGCTGGCTTCCGTGGTGCGCGGGCTGCGTGAATTTCCTTCGGTGAACGCGCGCTGGGCCGGCGATGCTATCGAGGAAGTGGCCGACGTAAACCTCGGGGTGGCCGTGGCGTTGCCCCAAGGGCTTGTGGTGCCCGTCATCCAGCAGGCGCAGACGCTCTCCCTCGAGGGCCTGTCGCGCGCGGCCAAAGATCTCATCGACAAGGCGAAATCGAACAAGCTGCTGCCGGACGATTACCAGGGCAACACATTCACCGTGTCGAACATGGGGGTTTTCGGGGTGGACGACTTCACCGCGATCATCAACCAGCCGGACAGCGCGATCCTGGCGGTGGGCGCCATGAAAGAGAAGGTCGTCGCCATCGACGGCGGGGTTTACATCCGTCCGATGATGCGGATGACGTTGTCGAGCGATCACCGGGTCATCGACGGCGCCGTGGCGGCGCAGTTCATGGGCCGGCTGAAGGAGCTCATGGAGCAGGGGGCGTTCTAACCATCCCACCTGATTGTCCTGAGGCGGTTTATCAAACTTGAGGAAGTGGTGTCATGCGTGAATGTGATGTCTGTGTGATAGGTTCGGGGCCCGGTGGCTATGTAGCGGCGATCCGCGCGGCCCAACTGGGTGCGAAGACCGTGGTTGTCGAGCGGCGCGATCTCGGCGGTGTTTGCCTGAACATCGGGTGTATTCCGTCGAAGACCTGGATTTACTGCGCCGAGTTGTATCACAAGATGCAGCACGCGGCGGACTTCGGTCTAAAGCTCGATCTGCACGGCTACGATTGCAAGAAGATTGTCGAGCGGAAGAACAAGGTCGTACAAATCAATACAGGCGGCATCGGCCAGTTATTCAAGAGCCGGGGCATCGAGGTGATCTATGGTGAGGCCGAGGTAAAGAAGGGCGGGGAAGTAGCCGTCGGGTCCGACACCATCCGCGCCAAGTCCATCATCGTCGCCAGCGGCGGCCGCCCGGCGAACCTTCCCGGCCTCGAACTCGACAAGAAACTGGTCATCGGCAGCACGCAGGCACTCGAGCTGACGGAAATCCCCGAGCGGATTCTGGTCATCGGAGCGGGCGCGCTGGGTGCAGAATTCGCCTGCGTGTGGCACGCGCTCGGGAAGAGCGTGACCATGGTCGAGGCCCTCGACACCGTGCTCCCGAAATCCGATACGGAAGTCGGCAAGCGCCTGGGCGCCACGCTGAAAAAGAAGGGCATGGATGTGCGCACCGGCACGAAGGTGTCGAAACTCGACCGCAAACAGGGCAAGGTCATCGCGCACCTCGAGGGGAAGAAGGCGGAACAACTCGAGGTCGACCTGGTGCTGGTGGCGATCGGATTGCAGTGCAACTCGGAATGCGTGGCCTCTTCGGGGGTTGCCCTCGGGCCGCGCGGCGGCATCGTGGTGAACGATCGCATGGAAACGTCGGTCCCCGGCCTTTACGCTATCGGCGACGTGATCGACAAGACATGGCTCGCACACGGCGCCTCGGCCGAAGGGATTGTGGCGGCAACAAACGCCACCGGCGGCGACAAGAAGATGGATTACCGCGTGGTGCCTGCCTGCGCGTTTACCATGCCCGAAGTGGCCGGTGTGGGCATCACGGAGCAGGAAGCCGAGGCGCAGGGCATCGCGGTGAAGACGGGCCGTTTCCTGTTTACGGCCAACGGCCGGGCGCATGCCATCGGCGAGACGGACGGCATAGTGAAGATTATCGGCGACGCGCGCACGGATGAACTGCTGGGCGTGCATATCATGAGCCACGAAGCGGGCGAAATGATCCATGAGGCGGCGGTGGCCATGAAACTCGAGGCCACCGTCCACGAACTGGCCGACACGATACACACGCACCCGACCTTGTCCGAGGCGGTGCTCGAGGCGGCGGAAGACTACTTCGGCATGGGCATTCACACGCCCGCGAAAAAGAAGCGTTGACCGCGCGGCGGTGAACACGGAGGGCTCTCTTGCGACGGGCACACAGCACGCTTCTCGAAAGCGCGGCTTGCGCAGCGGTGCTTGTCATCCTGCCGCTGGCGGTGCACTATAGCGTCTTGTTGGGGGATGAGGCGCCGATGGCGCTGGACAGCGCGTTGTACGAGGCACCATGGGCCTCGGCACGACCGGTGGGCAGCACACACCAGGGAACGCCCTTCGAGCTTTTGCAGGCCCGGCGCTACTTTCCATGGTACGCCCACCTCAGCCATGCCGTGCATGGCGATGCCTCGCTCTTCTGGAATTCCAGGGAAGCGTGCGGTATGCCGTTTATGGCGCTTTGGCAAACACGCGTGTTTTCCCCGTTTTCCCTACCCTTCTATCTTGTCTCCTTCGCCGGTGCGCTGGCTTTGTCGTTCGTGCTGAAAATGATTGTTGCGGGGCTCGCGGCCTTTTACACGGCGCGCCGGCTGGCTGCGGCGCCGGCTCTCGCGCTCTTGGCGGGGGTAACCTTCCAGTTAAGTGCGCCGGTATTCTTGTGGCGCGCCTATCCCCTCGCTGACGTCATCGCCTGGTTCCCGCTGCTTGTACTCGTAGCGGACCAGGCTGCCCTCGGCCAGCGCCGCTGGTGGGCACCCGGCGGGATCGTTGTGCTGCTCATGGCGTTAGGCGGCGACGGGGGCGTGTTTGCGGTGTGTCTGCTTTTCGGCGCGCTCTATGCCACCCTGCGCACCCTGCGCGGCGGCAGCACGGCCGGGATGCTCGAAGCCCTGTCTACCTACGCAAAAGCCGTGGCGCTGGGACTCGGCCTCGCGGCCCTGCAACTCGTGCCGTACTTCGAGTACTTGCGCCTGGCCGCACCCGGCGACGGATTGAACCCGGACTTCCTGTGGGGCGACCTCATTGGTCTGCTGGCACCCGCGCTCATGGCGCCGGGGCGCCTGGCCGATCTGCCGGCGGTTCGCCTGTTGTACACTGGGGCGGCGCCGGCGTTGCTCCTGGTCTTGTGGCTTGCCGTGCGCCGCTACGCGCACGTGGTGCTGCGGCGGCGGGCCGATGCCTTGCTCGTGCTGGGGGTGGTGTTCACCCTGGGCGCCCTGGCAGCGTCCGCGGTGCACTTCGTGCAGCCGCAACAATTGCTGGCGGTGAACAGCCTGGCCATCGCCCTGGTGGCGGCCTGGGCGGGGGCGGCGTGGCTCGAACTGAATGCCGGGCAGTGCAAGGGTGCGCTGGTGCGGCTCGCGGTGTTAATACCCCTCCTATGGGGCGGCGGCGCACTGCTGGTGTATACCCGCGCGCGCAGCCTTGGCAGCGGCCCCGGCAACGCGTGGGCCGAGATCGCAGTGGTGGCGGTGGCCAGCCTGGTCGTGCTGCTGCTGCTGGCGGTGACCACGATCAAGGTAAGCGCGCGGCTCATGGGCTATACCGCGGCGGCGTTGAGTGGCGCAGCCCTGCTGCTGATCCATGCGCCGGCAGCGGACGTGACCGAGAAACACCTCGCCTTCCCCAAGACGTCCTTTGTCGCGGCGCTTGATGCCGCCGAACACCGGGTAACAGGAAGCACGGCCCTTGATCGCTGGCCCCTGAGCATACACGGCATCGCGCAGACGGGTAACCCGAGCGGGTTGCGCCTGGCGCACTACGCCGAGTTCATGGACCGCCGGGCCACGTTACCGCTGCTTACACGGCACACCGGATCCAAAGCGCTGCTGTTGAAGAAAGCAGACATCCAGGGCGCCTTCGCGCCGCTGCGGCCGCAGCTCGGCATTGACCAGGTGTTCACCTCGGGCGCGATCTTGTTCGAAGACCGCAGTGCACGGCCCCGGGCATGGATGGCCCGCGACTGGCAGGCCGTAACCGCCTTCGCCCCCGAACGCTTGACGCCCGATGCCCCGCCCCAGATAGAAACCGATGCGACGCCGGAAGCCGTCGAGGAAATGCCGGAAGAACCGCCGGCTATTACGGTGGACACGCAACGGAATACGGTGCGCCTCGCCGTAAATACGCCGGAACCGGGGGTGCTCGTGCTTATGGATGCTTGGTATCCGGGCTGGCAGGTGCGTGTGGATGGCGCGTCCGCCCAGCCATTGCGGGTAAACGGCCTTTTCCGGGGCGTGGCGCTTGGCGAAGGATCTCACGACGTGGTCTGGCACTACAACCCCGGCAGCTTCAAACTGGGGCTGCTGATCACCGCGATAGCGGGCGCCGTGCTTCTCATCGGCTGCATCCTGCTGTGGCGCGACCGGCACAAGGTAGCGTACGAACCGTTTTGACCCGGCGTCCCCCACCCCCACAACCCACGCGGGCGACCCCGACAACTCAGGGCTAAGAAGGCGACTTCATACAGAGGTTATATCGGCTTTCTCAGCATAGCGACGCCGGCGACAGCCTGTCATGATATACTTTGCGTGAAAGGAGTTGCATGCAATGGAACTCCCGTTACGGGTCGACCAAGAAGAAATCGCCGCGTTTTGCCGCAAGCACCATATCAAGAAGCTGGCGTTCTTCGGCAGCATCCTGACAGAGCGGTTTGGGCCGGAGAGCGATGTAGACGTGCTGGTTGAATTTGAACCAGAACACATACCCGGGCTTATCCGGTTAAGCGGCATGGAAAGAGAATTGACGGAGATTCTGGGCCGCAAGGCCGATATGCGCACGCCCAATGACCTGAGCCGTTATTTCCGGGAGAAGGTAATCCAGGACGCGGTCACGCAGTATGCTGCTTGAAAGCGACCACAATCGGCTACGCCACATTCTCGCGGCGGCAATCCCTAAGTCAATACTCCTTCCGCGCAATGACGTGGTGAGTTGGGCTCGCGGGGACGCTCGCCCTCCCTTTACTGCGTCATTGACAGGAGACCACCCGGCGGCTGGCTCCCAAACTTGTTCGCCTCTGGTGGGTTTTTCATTTGGGATCGCCATTGTATTTTGAAGCTTGTCCGCCTCGGGCGGGCTTTGCTTCATCTTCTTGCGTAAAATCAGGGGCCTTCTCCCCATAAGAGAAGAAGGCCCCTAAATGATCTTCAGGCGGTTGCT
>CAZMVU010000119.1:0-14769 GCA_964569295.1 uncultured Nitrospirales bacterium | reverse complement strand
CTCGTTCACCAGGCTCGATTTGCCGGAACCGGAGACGCCCGTCACGCAGATGAACACGCCAAGAGGAAACTCAGCATCGATGCCCTTGAGGTTATTGTGCCGCGCGCCGCGCACGGTGACCGCGCGGTCCGTGCGTTGCCGGCGCGTTTCCGGGCCTTTGATCACGCACTTGCCGGACAGATATTGCCCCGTGAGCGATCTCCGGCTGCGCAAGATCTGCCGGGGCGTGCCCTGCGCCACGATGGCCCCGCCATGCACACCCGCGCCGGGCCCGAGATCGAGCACATAGTCCGCCATGCGGATCGTCTCTTCGTCGTGTTCAACCACCAGCACCGTGTTACCGAGGTCACGCAGGCGCTCGAGCGTGGCAATGAGTTTCCTGTTGTCCCGCTGGTGCAGGCCGATGCTCGGTTCGTCGAGGATGTACACCACGCCCACAAGCCCGGAGCCGATCTGCGTGGCAAGGCGGATGCGCTGCGACTCGCCACCGGACAACGTGCCGGCCTGGCGGTCCAGGGAAAGGTAGTCGAGTCCGACGCTGACAAGAAAGCCAAGGCGCTCCCGGATTTCTTTCAGGATACGTTCGGCGATGAGTTTCTCCGACTTCCTCAGCTTCAGGTTGTTGATGTAATCAAGGGCATGGCCGATGCTCAGCGCCGTGGTGTCCATGATGGTGCGCCCGTGCACCTTGACGGCGCGCGACTCCGGCCGCAACCGCGATCCGCCGCAATCGGGACACGGGTAGGAGGCCATGAACTGGCCCAGCATGTCGCGGGCGGCGTTCGACTCGGTGTCGCGGTAGCGCCGCTCGAGATTCGGTATCACACCCTCGAAGGTGCGGCGGGTCTCATAGCTGCGGCGTGCGTTCGAGTAGCTGAAATCCACCTCCTCGTCCCTGCTGCCGTAGAGCACCACCTGGCGGAAGTCTTCGGGCAAGTCGTTCCACGCCGCATAGATGCTTTGGTTATAATGCGCAGCCACGGACTCGAGCGCCTTGCGGTACATACCGTCGAGCACCCGGCGCATGCTCCACGGGCGCACAGCCCCCTCGGCAATCGACAGGCTCGCGTCCGGCACGACGAGCTCCGGGTCGACGTCCATCACCGTACCGAGGCCGGTGCAGCGCGGGCAGGCGCCGTGGGGGTTGTTGAAAGAGAACATGCGCGGCGCGAGTTCTTCATAGGCAATGCCGCAATCGACACAAGCCAGGTGCTCACTTTGCAAAATTTCCTGCGGCTTGCTCTTCGGCTCTTCGTACCAGATACGTATGATGCCCTGGCCGAGTTTGAGCGCCGTCTCGACGGAGTCCGTGGCACGTTTCTGGATGCCCTCCTTCACCACGAGCCGGTCGACCACCACGTCGATGTCGTGCTTCACATAGCGCGCAAGCTCGATGTCGTCGTCGATATGGTAGAAATCGCCGTCGACCCGCACACGTACGTAGCCCTGGCGCTTGATGTCTTCGAAAACCTTCTGGTAGGTGCCCTTGCGCTGCCGGATTATCGGCGCGAGGAGTTGCACGCGGGTCTTCTCGGGTAGATGCAGGATGCTGTCGACAATGCGCTGGGGCGTCTGCGATTCGATGACACGTCCGCAGTTGTAACAATGCGGCACGCCAATGCGCGCGAAGAGCAGGCGCAGGTAGTCGTAGATTTCCGTCACCGTCCCGACAGTCGAGCGCGGGTTGCGGTGGGTCGTCTTCTGTTCGATCGAGATGGCCGGGCTCAACCCCTCGATGAGATCCACATCCGGCTTTTCCATCTGCTCGAGGAACTGGCGGGCATAGGCGGAGAGGCTCTCGACATAACGGCGCTGTCCCTCGGCGTAGATGGTGTCGAACGCGAGAGAGGACTTCCCGGAACCCGACAGGCCGGTGATCACCACCAGCTTGTCCCGCGGGATATCGAGGGTCAGATCTTTCAGATTATGTTCACGCGCGCCCTTGATATGGATCACGTTGGACGCGGCGGGCTTCTTGGGCGGCATAGGGGGGCAAACCTCGTTCAGGAACCGGAAGCCTTATCATACCCCCCGCCACGAGAAAGGCGCAAGGAGAGGAAAAGTATGAAGAGGCGGGCGCGCGTGGCGCGGTCGCGAGACCGGCGACAACTTCTTGATCACCGGTGCCAGGGCAGGTGTTCGTCGGGCGGGTCGGGCAGGTTGTAGCGGGTGCGCACGAGGTACAGCGGCCGGGCCTTTACCTCCAGGATGATGACTTTCAGGTACTCGCCAATCAGCCCGAGCAGCACCAGCGTGAACCCGAAGAGAAACAGGCACACCCCGAACATCACCCACAGCGACGGCTGGGCGAGTCCGCCGGCGGCGTGCATTGCCAGCAAGACCGCCGCGTAGACCGGGAGCAACGCCCACAGCACGAGTCCCCCGTAGAATCCGGCACGGATGGGGACGGCCGAGTTGGACACAATGGCATCGCGCGCGAGGCGCAACACCTTTTTCAGGTTGTACTTCGAGTGGCCCGCGTGGCGCTTCGGCCGGGTGAAGGGCAGGGTGGTCTGACGGAAGCCTAGTGTGGCGCAGAGACCGCGCAGAAACCGCACATGCTCGCGGTAGCGGCGCATGGCCAGTAATATCCGCCGGTCGAACCCCTTGAAATCGCCGGCGTTCTCCGGCAACTCGGGCAATACCCAGCGCCGCATGAAGCTGTAAAAGAGCTTGGCCGTGAACCGCTTCGTGAACCCGTCGGCACTACGGTCCGTGCGCACGGTGTGTACAAGATCGTAGCCTGCTTCCAGCCGGCCTAGAATATCGGGCACCAGTTCGGGCGGGTCTTGCAGGTCCACATCCATGATGATGACGTACTCGGTTTCGCAGGCGTCGAGTCCCGCCTGAATAGCGCGCTGATGGCCCACGTTGCGGCTGAGCACCACCGCCTTCACCTTTGGGTTTTTCCGCGCATGCGCGGCGAGGCACGCCTCCGTTCCGTCCGTGCTGCCGTCATCCACGAAAATGTATTCAAAGACAAATGCATCGAGCGGTACGGTGACGCTATCCATGCGCGCGATGAAGGTATCCAGCATTTGCGCCTCGTTGTAGCACGGCACCACGATAGAAACGCTTTTCTTGGGAGCGGAGGCCATGGCCGGAATTATAGAATTGCGAAGTGTACATTGTGAAGTGTGAAGGAAAGAGAATCAGGATTCAGGCGAAGAGATAGCACGTTTCACAGCCGTTGCTTCGCTCTTACGCCAACCTTCGTAATAATGCGTACAGTTTTTGGGTTACCGATGTCCTGGATTCTTCAAGCACAAGTACGGGTACATAATACGGGGCTGATACATGCACGTAAGGCCCGTCCCCCTTTTCGCTTTACGTTATGTTATGCAACCGTAGTAGAAGAACGCATACTTTTTCAATTCGCACTTTCCAGCCGGGCCTGAAAAATCAGCTCGCCCTGGCAAATGTACTCATGATCGAGCACGGTATAGCCGCGGGCTTCGAGTGCGGTCTTGAGGATATCGAAGGTGTAATGGGTCACATGTTCATCGGCGTACGAGTTGGGGGCGGCAAAGTCGTAGAGCCGCTCGGTCACACGCCACTGCCAGTTGCCGTAGTCGGGCGTTCCGATAACCAGAACACCGCCCGGCTTCAGTACCCGGGTAAGCTCATCCAGCAATCTGCCGCCTTCGTCTGGGATATGCTCGATGACCTCGGAACAGATAACGCATTCGAAGTGGTCATCGGTAAACGGCAGCGCACACCCGTCTCCTTGCAAGAGCAGACGATTGGTGCGCTTCATGAAGACCAGTTTTTCGAGACGCAGATCAACTGCCACGGCATGCGGCATGTCGGCAAGGATGCGCGAACTGCCGCAGCCGACATCGAGCGTGGTTACCGCGGGTGTCGCGAACCGCAGAATGATGTCGTGCCGTTTGCGTTGCCAGTAGCGTTGCAGGGGGATGCGGCTGTCATAGGCACGCCAGTCGTAGTCGGGAAATTCGATCGAGTTACGCATACACCATACGCGGTAGAAAAGGCGCAGGTAGTCTATCCCGAAACGTAGAACCTGCGCATGGGAGCGGCCTGCGTAACGGGGCTGGTAGTGGAAGGGGACTTCGGCGACGCCGTGGCCGCAACGAAAGGCTTGCAGCAGAATATCCACGAGAATGACAAAATTCGAGAAGTGTGGTTCGATATCACGGAAAATCTGTTTCCGGTAGAGGCGGTAACCACTGGACATATCGTGCACGTCGAGCGAGAGCCCCTTGCGGAAGAAAGCGTTCAGCAGCTTGCTCATCCACAGGCGCAGCCGGGGCTGGTCCGCTTTTGCACCAGGCACGTAGCGCGAGGCAATGACCACATCGGCCTGCGTGCGCGCCTCCCACAAGTCCTTGATGAACGGCACAGGATGGCTGAGGTCGGCGTCCATGGTGGCGACGTACGTGCCTTCCGCCTCGCGGATACCGCGCATGATCGCGTTGCCGTAGCCGGGCATTTTCTCGCAGACATAGCGTGCCCCGTTCTCGGCCACCACCGCCGGCGTACCATCGTCCGACGCCTTGTCGACCACGAGTACTTCGTAGTCGATACCGAGGTCAGCAAGGGCCTCGCGCAACTGCGGCAGCAGATAACGCAGGTTGTCCGCCTCGCGCAGGCTGGGTATAACCACGGAGAGGCGGCGTGAATCGGGCTTGAGCAGCGTGCCCAAGCGCCGCTACTCCGTGTCGAGCAGGCCAGCGACGCGCGCATCCACCGGGGCGATGCGCGGGAGGTTGCTGGCCGCGCGGTCAAGGTAGAAGTAGGCCACTGCCGCCACGTCGTCGCGCCGGTAGAAGTTGGTCCAGCCTTCCGGCAGGTCCGCCTCCGCGATGTCGGGGTAGGGCGTCATATCGAACAACCCGAAGAACTCATCGGGCCCATGCACGGAAACCGGCCTGATCGCGACGCCCTGGTCCAGCATCCGCTCCACCTCGCTTTTGTCCGCACCGCCCATCTGCTGGATGGTCACGCGGATGTCCTCGTGAAAGTACACGGGGTCGGGCACATGGTATCGGTAAAAGGCGTAGCGCTTGTGTTCCTGATCAACGATGAGCGAGCCCGAGTAGTCGCTGAAGAACTCACCTTGGCCATAGGCTGTGCCCACATAGTCCTCGGTGCCCGTACCCACGAGGGTGGGCCATTCGTCATCGCCGTCGAGGTAAACCTTCACCTCGCCCTCGCCCCACCACCCGAGCACGTCGTCCGGCCCAAGGATGCCGATGTGCGTGCCCAGGAACCGGCCACTACCCGAAACTGCCGGCAGAATCGCGAAGTCTTCGCCGAGTTCGGTTTCCCGGTCGCGCTGCCAGTAAGCATGGAAGTAGCACATCTCTTCCGAATGCGAATCCGTCAGGGTGTAGTCGATCTCGTAGAATAGCTGATCGAGCCGGATTGCCGACTCGTTTGTGAAGGTCACCTTCGCCGCGGTGCGAAACGGCATCGGGATGAAGCAGTTGAACGACCGGCCTTCCATGTTCGCGAACAGCGCCGACTTGAACGCCACCGGCCGCCCGTGAATCGCCCCGAAGAAATCGCCGAAAGGCGCCTCGACCGCCGGCTTCTCCGCACCGTCCCAGTACATGCGGATGACGTAGGAGCGCAGCGCCTCCGGGTCGCGGTTGCGCAGGGTAAACCACATCCGGCGGATGGTGCCCGTCCCTTCGATGTCCATGAGCACCTTGGTCTCACCCGGGGCCACGGGCTCGAAAGCCGCACCCTTCCCCCCTTTGTTCGCCTGGCCGCCCTCGCCCTTCGCGCCTGTCGGGTTCTCGAAAGTGATCCACCGGGTCTCGGTATTCGGGGCAACTTCGAACAGCGCGGGCTCGGCCATGGCGCCACCGCCCGCAATGAACAACAGGACTGTCAATCGCATTGAAAGAAAGGGTCGCACCGTGCCAACCTCCCGTGGATAGTCTGGCCTCATGTTCCACGGGCATTGTGCCGGATAACCGGCGTGGAGGACAAGGCAGCGGCGATGCCCGCCGCACAGTATCTCAGAAGCTGCCGGGACACTGGAGTGGTTGGCCCGCACAGTTACGTTATGCGGCGACACTGACCCAACAGGGCGCTTGCCTCATCCACCGCCCCCGCTCCGCGCGCATTCTCCTTCTTGAAACCACGCAACCAAGCGCCTAGGATTATCCCGTCAATGGTTTGGGCGCCTTGCCGTTGCTGTGTGCGGCAGACCTGTGCAATGCACGGCCGGACAAGAAAAGGGTAATACTGCCCGGCGCAACACCACCAGGAGTATTCACGATGGCCCCTTGCAGGAAATTGCTATTCGCGTGGCTCGTTGCTTGTCCGCCCTTGATCGTCTCCTCCATCGTATCGGCCGCCGAAGAGGACGGCCTGTCATCGCACGCCGCTCAGGAATATGCGGTGATAGCGGCGCAGATAGGGCAATTCCGCGAGGCGCCTCATGCAGTGCGGGAAAAGCTCCGGCGCGAGGTACTCGAGCCCGCCGCATTGGTCACGGAAACGGACCGCGATCCGCTTGACGTTATCCTGCGCAGAACCCAGGCCCTGCTTAACGACATCCGGACCATGACCAATGCACCCGATCTCGCGATGGAAACGGCTGCTCTGCGCAGCAGCATGGTTCAGGGCGCGCGCGATAACCTGTCCGATGCGGCACGCAAAGAATTGTTCGCCGAGGTATGCGCGATCCGCCGCCGGATCGCCTTTTCGAATCCCCTCCTCGATTTTCAGGACATTGTTTTTCTCAAGCATCACCGGGCGCGCTACGACCATATGGTCGACCAATACTTCGGTTTTCATGCGGTTCCCGGCGGCGGTGTCTATGTACTCGAGGCGGCCTTCAGTGACACACCCCGGCTTCGCAACGTACTTGAAGACACGCCCGTACGCGCGGGCCGGCTCGCAGGACAACCCCTCACGGACGGCGCATTCATTTCCCTTGACCTGGATTTCGACGCCGAAACCATTCTCTTTGCGTGGACGGAAGCGGCGGTGCCGGTCGAGCCTACGAAACGCACGCCGCTGGAGGATCTGTGGAAGCCGGAGAGCACGTACCACGTTTTCTCTGCGAACATCGATGGTTCGCATCTGGAGCAACTCACCGACGGCGTATGGAACGACTTCGATCCCTGCTGGCTTCCCAATGGGCGCATCGCCTTTATTTCCGAGCGCCGGGGCGGATTCCTGCGTTGCGGGGTGCGCCCCGATCCCACCTACACCCTCCACGACATCGCGCCGGACGGCTCGGACCTGCGGACCCTCAGCTTCCACGAAACACACGAGTGGCACCCGAGCGTCAACAACGACGGACAGATCGTCTACTCGCGCTGGGATTATGTCGATCGGGATTCGGACATCGCCCACCACATCTGGCTCTGCTATCCAGACGGGACCGACCCACGCACTGCGCATGGCAATTACCCGGAATTCCGCGAATCCCGCCCCTGGATGGAGCTATCCATACGCGCCATCCCGAACTCTCCGAAATACGTAGCCGTCGCAGCGCCACATCACGGTCAGAACTATGGCTCTCTCGTGCTGATTGATCTGCGCAGACCGGACGACGGGGCCATGTCGCAACTCAAACGTATTACACCGGAGGTGGCATTTCCGGAATCCGAAACAGCACCTGGGGTTCCCTGCCCGCCCCACAAGGGCCGGAACAACGGAACATCCGAGGTTTATGGCACGCCGTGGCCGTTGAGTGAGACGTATTACCTGGGCGTCTATGACCCGGGACAAAAACACTATGGCCTTTACCTCGTGGATGCCTTCGGCAACCGCGTGTTTCTCTACCGCGACCCGGAGATTGCCGCCCTCGACCCGATACCCCTGCGCCCGAGGCCGAGGCCTCCCATTATCCCGCCCCGTTCCAACCCGGCGGACAAAGACGCCAAGGGCTACGTGGCGGTGATGAACATTTACGAGAGCGACCGCGACTGGCCGGAAGACACGCAGATTACCGGGATGCGCGTCATCCAGCTTTACCCGAAGACCACGCCGGCCCAGAACGAGCCAAAAATTGGCGTGGGGGCGCAGTCGCTGGCGCGAGGCGTAATCGGCACGGCGCCGGTCGAGGCGGACGGCAGCGTCTATTGCGAAGTGCCGGTGGGCGCGCCCATCTATTTTCAGGCGCTCGATGAGCAGGGCCGCGCCGTGCAGACCATGCGTTCGGATACGTACGTGCACCCCGGTGAAACGCTGTCGTGCGTGGGGTGCCATGAGAGCAAACACAGCGCCGCCGCACCCCCGCCCGATACGATACCCCTCGCCATGCAGCGTTCGCCTTCAACCCTCACCCCAGAATTTGAAGGCGCCAACCCGCTGCTCTTCTCGAAGCTGGTGCAGCCGGTGCTGGACCGTCATTGCACCCCGTGCCACACCGAAGAACCCGAGGCGCCCGGCCTCAGAGGTGGCGAATTCGGTGAGTGGGGATGGTCGGAATCGTATGCCACCCTCTCGCAATTCGCCTGGGCCAAGCACGGCGGCAACGGCGCCTTGAGCAAGAACGAGACCTCCTACTCGATACCCGGCGAGGTGGGCGCGCGCGCATCCAAGCTGATGCCCATGCTCGACGCCGGCCACCAGGGAGTGGCGCTCCCGGAAGAAGACCGGCGGCGGATTAGCCTCTGGCTCGATGCCAACAGCGTGTTCTACGGCGCCTACCACGAGACCGAAAAACAAGCCCGCGGCGAAACCGTGTGGCCGGCGCTGCGGTGAACGGTGGGCCACAGCCAAACCATTACGCTGACGCGCGAGGTTTCACAAAGCGAATCTCAATACGCTTGCCGACTGCGGCGGCTATGCGCTGTAGCATTGCGAGGGAATGTCCCTCGTAATCTGCACTCTCGAGCCTGCAAATAGCCGAGGCCGTCGTTCCAACACGCTTGGCGAGCTGCCGTTGCGACAACCCATGCGCCTCACGCAGTGCCCTGATCTTCGATGCAACCTTCAGGTTGGCCCGCTCCTCTTCCAGGAGCGCCTGGCTTTCCGGATCATCTGCAATGTAACGATCGCGCAGAAGCGCGGATGCCGTTTTCTTTCGTTTCATGTCACCGCACCTTACTTGTTCATGCTGAGACAGTATGTGTTTCCGGATTTCTTCGCGCTTTGTCGAGACGCACCCTTGCGAGACCGATTTCCCTTGCGGGCACGGCACGTTCTTTTGTCAGGCCATGGGTTAACAGGATTACATCCTTTCCAACGAAGCCGTAAAGCACACGGTACTGCATTCCTTGACGCTGTACTCGAAGCTCATAAATGCCATTTCGCAGATAGTCCGCCTGCGGGCGCCTCAGATCACGGCCTTGCAATTCAAGTTGCTCTATGGCAACGATGCATTTAACTCGTGATTTCTTATCGAGCTTGTCGAGCCAGTCAATCAATGGCACCGCCCCATTTTCCTCCTTGTAGATGATAACCTGTGTTTCGGGCACGACGATTCTCCGGCCAATCCATGTTCGCATAAATGCGAACAGAAATCAACAACAATAACCATCTCTTTACAACCGGAGTGGAGCGGTCCAGTAACCGGCCACAACAGCTCAATTGTCGTAGACCTTCCCGCCTTCGCACACCGCCTCCCGGTTACGCAGCTCTATCGCTTCCCGGTGCGCGTACTTCTCCTGGCGGCGGGCGTCGTCACCGGCGAGGGTGAAGCCGGGCATGTCCGCACGGGGACGCTTCGCCAGTTGTTCCTTGCCGGCCTCGATGATCGCCACCGCCTCGCGATAGGCCGCAGAATCCTTGTCGTCGACATTCGCCAGGCATGGACTCAACTCCGGCCGCTCGAAACTCACCTGGGGACCACGGTTCTTGGCGTGGTGCGCCAGGTCGTTGAAGGGCACGCCAATCAGTTCCGTCAGCCGGGCGACCTGCGCTGGTGTGAGCGGCGAACGCCCGGCGAGGTTGTGCGGATAGGCGGTTTCGTAATGCGGATAGTAGGGCGCGTTGATATCGATCCAGGTGACGATGCGGTCAAACTCCTCCCCATCCAACGCAACATCCTGATGTCCCCCGCGAATCACCTCGACAAGCCGGCTCGCGTGTGCCCCCCACGAATACGCCGGCTGCACTTCCGCGGGACCCGCCCCCACCGCGGCAATGTAATTTTTCCGCCACAACTCGTTGAACGACGTGTTGAACGTCATCGTGGTGTCCCCGGAAAGCAGTAAGGTATCCCCCGCTTCCTTTCCATAGTCGTGACAGGACACACAATGCGTATCGAATACCGGCTGTACTTCGGCGCGGTAGTCAAAGAATCGCGGCGCCCCGTGCCAGCCTTCAAGCCGGTCCGCCGGTTTCTCCAAAGCCTGGGGCATACTGTTTAACGGCGGCGGCGCACTACGGCGCGGTTCATGACAGCCGATACACCCCTGCCGCTCACCCGAGTGGATCATGGTACCACTGCGCATGGACTGCACCATCATGCCGTGCTCGTCGAGCAACTGGAAGTACACGAAGGTATCCGCGGGCACGGCGGCCTGGGCCGATCCGTCTGCCGCGACAGGCACTGTGCCCAGAATCCGCTTGTTGTTGAAATCGTGCCAGCTCATGCCCGGATTCTGCTGCCCCTGCCCGCCCCAACGCTGTTCCGGAGCAAAAGAGCGCTTCTCCGGCGACTCGACGACACGCAAAAACTTTACCGTGCCCGGCTCCACGCCGGCCATGTGCGTGCCGCGGTAGACATCCGCCACGTAGAATATGCCCGCCTCCGCCTGGAAGTCACGACGGCGAGGGATTTCCGGCGGAAGCGGCCGCGGCCCCAACGGCATGGGGTCGAAACAACCGGGCGCTTCGGTGTGCAGCAGGATCTCGTTGCCGAAGATATCAAGCAGATAGATGCCCATGACCTCGTCATCCCCCGTCATACGCGCACACAGGAAATACTTGTCACTGAGCGCGTAGGGGTCTTCGTACTTGGGCTTCACCTGTGCGAATGTGTCGTAGTTGCCAACGCCCACCAAGTCGATCGCAGCCGCCGGCCAGGTGCGGATCACCGGCTCTCGTCCATCCATGCCACGCCGCCGGTCAATAATCGCCAGCGCGCCCCACGGCCGGTCATGGCAGGAACCGAAAACGCACAGCATGTGCGGCGAGCCGGGTATGGGCCGCGGATCGAGCACGCCGCCCGGCGAGTTCGTGTTGTTGCCCCAGTACAGTGCGTGGTTCGTGCCGTCCGGGTTGACAGTCCAAAGCGCTTGTGCATCGCCGAAATTGCGGTCCACATACTCCCAGCGGTCGTACACGATGCGGCCGTCAGGCAGCAATGCGCTGTGTCCCTCGAAAAGGGTGCTCTTACCGATCTGGTGGATGTTGGCGCCGTCCGCCTCCATACGAAACAGGTTGGCCATAATGTGCCGGTTGCACATACAGTACTTGGGCTCCCGGGTCGAGGAAAACACGATGCCGCCGCCCGGCAGATAAAGCGGATCGATGTCGGAAACGCCATTGGCCCGGGTCAACTGCCGCAGGCCCGTGCCGTCAGCGTTCACCTCGTAAATGTGGTAGCAATCTTGCGCGTTTCGGCGCATCGAGAAGACAATCCGCGTACCATCGAAAGAGACTTCCGGATCGCGCACAATTCCCGCCGGCGCATCGACAAGCGTGGTCACGTTGCCGCCCTCCCCGAAGTCGAGGGACTTCAACGCCCCACCCCCCTGGAAACTCGTCTCGTTGATCTCGCCCACCTGAAACAGGGTTGCCGTGTTATGGTGATCGGGCAGGTACTGATCGCGGAGCACGTAGAGAAGAGGCTGGCCGGAAACCAGCGGATTCGCCACCAGCGCCTCCTGTCTCAGTTGCCGGACTTCCCGCGCGAAACGTGTCAACCGCAGCAGCACGCCGGGGCCGCCTTCGTGCAGGGCCGTTTCGATTTGTGCCTGTTCCGCTTCGAGCGCGGCAATGCGCCGTAGAAAGGTCTGGCCATGCTGATACCGTGCGCCGAATTCCTGGGTCAGGTCATTGACGGCGGCGGAAAGTGCCGATAAATTCGCTTCCGCGATTCCCGTTGAGATACGCGCTTGCAGCCGCTGGTCAACGCGGGCCGCCGCGCGCGCCTGCGTGGCCGCATTGTCAATATGTCCCGAAGCGCGGAAATCGTCGAAGGTCACATGCCCCCAGCCGCCGGTCTGGTCGTCCACGATACGCAGCACCACGCGTGTACCCACGAGGCTCGGCACACGCCATTCAACACGCCGCATTTGCTCGCTGTCATTGCCGCTGGCACGCTTTATCTCGCGCCCGTCAAGCGTATACAGCGCAACGCAGGTGGTGTCGTGCCGGCCGCCGCCCACCAGAAAAGACATTGCGGGCGCATCGAGTTCGAAGACCGGCGACTCGATAACACCGGTAAAGGCATCGTTCGGGTCCCCCGCCTTCGTGTCCAAGGTCGAGAGGAAGTAACGGCCTTGCTTGTTGTATGGCGTTTCAGGCGCATTGTGGAAACGCGCACGATCGGCGACAACCTGCCCGAAACGCCCTTCCGAAACCTGCCACCCCTGCAAGTCTCCCGTCTCGAAATCGAAGACAACCGCGCGTTGTGGCGGCTGGGCGCCGGAACCTGCACCACCCAGCATTGCGAGCACCAAGATGGCACTAACCAGCGCACAACGCGTGACATTCCACATCGGCTCTAGATCACAATTCCTCATAATGCGCCATGCCCGTGCCCCTGATTGTTGTATCCTGCGTCATAATAGCCCCAGCAAATACCCCCTTCAAGGTAGCCACCGACAATGAAACAAGCCCCGCCACCCCGCCCGCCGGCCTTTTCACCCCCTGCCGAGTTTGTTCTCAAGCTCCCCGACTTCGTGTTGGCGCGTCCTCAGGCTCGGTCGAAAGAGTCCACTTCCGGTTTCACAGCATAGCAGGCCATAAACGGCGAAGTCCGCACCGTTAATCGCAAACGTGCGTAAGCGCTTAGACTGGCACTGGCACGGTTCGATGGAATACCCTACGAGGTGTTGGCCTTGGCGGTGGCGTTTGGCTACGACCGAATCCGGAAAGGCCCGTTTCACTCTTCGCGCCCAATGAAATCCAACGCCGCCCCCAAGAAAGAACGCCTTTCTGGCCGCGCCCAAAATATGACCGCCATTTCTGGCCGGACTTCTGGAGGTGGGCGGTCGTGAGTACCTTTATCTTGTATGCAAATACGGCCCTGGCGGCCGATGACCTGCGGGGGAGCACCTGCGATGACGACAGCAAACGTGACACGGCCCGACAAGTACGGTGTATTGCTCTTGAACGTGGGTTCACCGGACAAGCCGGAAACGCCAGCGGTGCGGCGCTACCTGCGTGAATTCCTCAGTGACCCGCGGGTAATCGATATCCCGGCCTGGAAGCGGTGGCTCATCCTCAACCTGTTCATCCTGCCGTTTCGCCCCCAAAAATCAGCGGAGGCGTACCGCGCTATCTGGGAGACGGGCGGGTCGCCGCTGATTACCATTTCCGAGGCCTTCGCAGCGGCATTGCGAAAGGAGCTGCCGGAGGCCAGGATAGCGTTGGGCATGGCCTATGGTTCCCCCTCAATCACCGACGGCTTCCGCGAACTGCTCGACCAAGGCGTGAACCGGGTGGTCCTGGCGCCCATGTTTCCGCAATATGCCTCGGCCACAACGGGGTCGGTTCTCACAGCCGCCTATACCTATGCCGCCCTGCAAAACAACGTGCCATCCGTGGTCGCGGCGCCACCCTTTTACAATGACCCCGGCTTTCTGAATGCGTGGGAAGCGCTCGCACGGCCCTATCTCGCTGAGTTCGAGCCGGACCACGTGCTCCTGAGTTTTCATGGGTTGCCGGAGCGGCAGATTCGCAAGAGCGATCCCACGGGCGCACACTGTCTGTGCCGCCCGGACTGCTGCGAGATGGCTGTACCGGCGAACGAATACTGTTACCGGCACCATTGCATCGAAACAGCCAAGGGCCTCGTGACTCGGCTCGGCCTCGAGCCGGATCGGTATTCGGTGGCGTTTCAGTCGCGTCTCGGCCGCGAGCCCTGGCTCACCCCGGCCACGGATGAGCGCATCGAGGCGCTGGCCAAGAGCGGCGTCAAACGCCTGGCGGTGCTGTGTCCGGCGTTCGTCGCCGACTGTCTCGAGACACTCGAGGAAATCGGCATCCAGGGGAAGGAAGCCTTCCTCGACAACGGCGGCACGGACTACGTGCAGGTGCCCTGCCTCAACGCGGACCCCGCCTGGGTGCGTGCCTTTGCGGGGCTGCTGCGTGCGCGTTGCGGCGTAGAATAAGCGTACGAAAGCCGCGCCATGAACCTATGAATGACCGGCGCTCCCGATCGCAAGGGGATCGTAACGCACAATCCCTTGCATACCGAATCCGAGCGCACGTTACCGCTGTCTTCTCCGGCGTCCTGTCGTGAACATGACGCTGTGAGCAAGCGACCCCGTCAACATTTCCTATTCACCCCCCGGACAGTAGCCGTCTTCTGTGTTTTCGCCGGGACAGTGCGTGTATCCGCCGGCGTTGAAAAACTGGATGAGACGAAGCAACTCGGTAAGGTCGATGCTCCAGCTCCGGGTGCTGTCTGGATTGTAATCGCTGGCGTGCGGGCAGCAGTCCAGGGCTTCGCCCGGGGTAGGCAGATAGCCGTCTTCCGTGGTGTTCGCGGATGATGCACACTGAAAACCACCCGCGTTGAAGAATTGTATAATGCGCAGTAGCTCGGTCAGGTTGATTGCGTTATTCCCATCCTGATCCGCCGTGTGAACCGGCCCAAAAACACAGCCTTCACCTTCACCTTCACCTTCACCTTCACCTTCACCTTCACCTTCACCTTCA
>CAZMVU010000118.1:2100-14824 GCA_964569295.1 uncultured Nitrospirales bacterium | reverse complement strand
TGCTCAAGTGATGATGCAAGGCGGTACTGTCAGAGCTGCATCCTTAAGTTAACGCTATGGGCCGTTGGCCCGGGCTGGTATGGAACCGCGCCTTCGGCGCTCCGGAGACAAGCCCCGGGGCCTAATCCCAAGTCTCTCCGAACCGCGAGCCAACAACCGGGGAACACGCCTTTCGATCCTTGGGTTGCGGGCAACGCCCGCGTTGGAAATACTTGGATATCAGTGCCCCTGCTGCCCCTTGACCTGTTCAAATGCTGCCAGGGCGCGCTCCCGCGCGGTCTTGTGGCCGACGATGGGTTCCGGGTAGTCTTTGCCGGGCGTAATGCCCGCGCCGGCGAAGGCTTGCTGGGGCGCTTCCCATGGCGCGTGGATGTGGCTGCCGGAGAACCCGCTGATCTCCGTGACGTACTGCCGCAGGTAGTTGCCGCCGGGGTCGAACTTCTTGCTCTGAAGTATCGGGTTGAAGATACGGAAGTACGGCGCCGCATCCGCGCCGCATCCGGCGGCCCACTGCCAGCCCAGCGTGTTGTTCGCGAGATCGGCATCGACCAGCGTGTCCCAGAACCACCGCGCGCCTTCCTGCCACGGCAACAGCAGGTGTTTTACCAGGAACGACGCCACGTTCATGCGCACGCGGTTGTGCATCCAGCCGGTGTGCCACAGCTCGCGCATGCCCGCGTCGATTAGCGGATAGCCGGTGTGGCCCTGTTGCCAGGCCTTCAGCGCGGCCTTGTCCTTCGCCCACGGGAAATCGCGGAATTTCTCGCGCAATGCCTGGTCCGGGGTGTGCGGGAAATGGTAGAGCAGGTGGTGGCCGAACTCGCGCCAGTACAACTGACGGATGTACGTTTCCGCGCCCTTGCCGGCGGATGGTTCGGCGGCACTGAACTCCTCGACCGCCTGAAGAACCTGGCGCGGACTCAGCTCGCCGTGGTGCAGGTAGGGCGACATACGCGAGGTGCCGATGACCGCCGGCCGATCGCGCAGGGTGGGGTAGTCCGCGAGGGCGTTTTCGAGAAAGCGGTCCAACTCCGCCTGTGCACCGGCCGTGCCGGGACTCCACGTTTCGCGCAGGCCGCCGGCCCAGTCGATCTGGGGCAGCAGCTCGAGGTTATCGAGCGCCACGGACTTCGGCCATGCCTCGGGACCACGGAGGTTTTTGGGGACGCCCAGCGGCGTCTCCGGTTCCTTGCCGGCGAGGGCGGCCTTGTAGAACGGCGTGAATACCTGGTACGGGTTGCCTTCTTTCGTGGCGATTCTATGCGGTTCGAGGAGCAGTGCGCCGTTGAAACTGGCGGTTTCAAGGCCGTCTTTTTGCAGCTTTGCCCTGATGTCCTTGTCGCGCTTGATGACGGCCGGCTCGTAGCGCCGGTTCCAGAACACGGCCGATGCGCCGGTCTCCTTGGCCAAGGCGCGCAACGTGTCGAGGCTCGGGCCTTGCCGGATGACGAGGCGCAGGCCCTTTGCCTCGAATTCACGGCGGAGGCTGTCGAGGCTGTGGTGAAGCCACCAGCGGCTGGCGGCGCCGGGGGACCATGGGGCTTCTTCCTCCGGAGCCCAGATGTACACCGGCACTACGGTCCCACGCACGGCCGCCGCGTTGAGGGCCGGATTGTCCGCAAGGCGCAGGTCCTGCCGGAACCAGGCAATGGTGATGTCGGAGTGTTGGGTCACACCAAGAAGTGTAACGAAGCGGGGGGCGTACGTGCATTCCGGGCACCGCAGAGAGTCCCCACACGTCACCTGCTTCAAGACGCCAGGCGCAAGAATTCTTGGCATGACCTGACAGATACCGTAGTGGCGGCCAGCGTGGTGACGGTCCCCCTGCCGGGTTTGCTATACTGATTTCCCATGCTTTTCGGTTCCCCCACATTCCGCCGCTTTCTGCGCTATGCCAAACCGTACCGCCGGTTGGTCGTGGCGTCGATAACCTGTGGCGTGCTGAAATTCTCGATGGCGCTGTTGCTGCCCATCGCGCTCGGGCTGGTGACGGACTATGTCATCCTGGCGGACGTGAGCGATGCGGAGAAGTTGCGGCGCCTGGCGTGGCTCGCCGGGATTCTCATCACCGGCTACATCATCCGCATACCGATCACGTTTTACCGATCATGGTTTGCGGAACTGGCAGGGAACCGGACGATCTTCGACATTCGGCAGGACATCTACGCGCACGTGCAGCGGCTCAGCCTGGGCTTCCATTCGAAGCACCGCAGCGGCTCGACGGCCTCGCGCATCATCAATGATGTGAACACCTCGCAGGGCATCCTCGACCGGGGCGTTATGTCCATCGCGGTGGACACGCTCTTTCTGGTCGGCGTGACGATCTTTCTCATCTTCTGGAACTGGGAGCTGGCGGCGGTAAGCCTGTTTACCCTGCCGGTGCATGCGGGCATTTTCGGCTACCTGCGCCCGCGTCTGCGCACGGCCGCCAACGACATGCAGGCGCAGATGTCCCGCATGTCCGGCGAGGTGAACGAGAAGATTACCGGGCTCAGCGTGGTGCAGAGTTTCGTGCGCGAGCGCAGCGAGCTGTTCCGGTTTTTCGGTTTCAACCGCGACTACTTACGCACGGTCATACGGCATGTAAGACTGCGGTTCATGTTGCTCGCCGTGGGCGAATTCCTGACGCAACTCGGGCCGGTCATTGTGCTGAGCTACGGCACCTACCGCGTGCTCGGGGGCGCCATCACCACGGGCCAACTGCTTACGTTTTACGGTTCCCTTACCTTCCTCTACCAACCCACGCAGCGCCTGGCCGACGCCACCGCCGCGGTACAGCTCCAACTCGCCGCCATGGACCGCGTGTTCCGGGTTATGGACGTGGCGCCGGAGATTCAAGACGCACCAGATGCACAGCCCCTGCAAGACGTGCATGGCCGTATCGAGTTCGACAACGTCCACTTCGCCTACGAGCCGGGCCAGCCGGTGCTCGAGGGCATCGATCTCACGGTCGAGCCGGGGCGGTCCATGGCATTCGTCGGCAAGAGCGGCGCGGGTAAGTCGACGCTGATAAAGCTGGTGCCGCGCTTCTACGACGTGACCCAGGGGGCCATCCGCATCGACGGGCAGGACATCCGCACGGTTACGCTGCACTCGCTGCGCAGCCATATCGGCATGGTCATGCAGGACGCCATTCTCTTCAATACCACCGTGCGCGAGAATATCCGCTATGGCCGCCGCGGCGCCTCGGAAGCGGAGATGCTCACGGCCGCGCGCATGGCGCATGTGGATGAATTCGTCGATGAGTTGCCGGCGGGCTACGACACCGTCGTCGGCGAGCACGGGGTGACCTTGTCGGGCGGGCAGAAGCAGCGGCTCAGTATTGCCCGGGCTTTCCTGCGCGACCCCGAGATTCTCATTCTCGACGAGGCCACCTCGAGCCTCGACTCGCACGCCGAGGCGATTATCCAGGACGCGCTCGCCCACCTCATGCGGGGCCGCACCACGCTCGTCATCGCGCACCGGCTTTCGACGATTGTCGACTGCGATCAGGTGGCGTTCATCGATGCGGGCCGCATCGTGCAGCGGGGCACGCACCAGGAGCTGGCATCGGCGCCGGGGCCGTACCGGGCGCTGTGCGAGGAGCAGTTCGGCGCCGTGCAGTTGAGTGAGCTGTAGGCGGATGCTGCTCGGAAGGTCCGCAAAGAAAGGGACAGTCCCTGCTCGAAGACTCGCGAGGACAGTCCCTTTGTTTGCTTCAGTCCCTGCTCGAAGACTCGCGAGGACAGTCCCTTTGTTTGCTTCACGCTTACTTCGGAATGGCGGAACGTGGCAACACTCTTACGGTGGGCGGGTAGCACCGGCGGTCTGGGTGGTGCTAGGCTGTGCGCGTTACAAAATGGGGTAAACGGCTATGTTCGCATTTCTTTGTGGTTCGGTGGCGATGAAGGGGGTGGACCATGTCGCGCTGGATGTTCACGGCGTGGGCTATCATGTGCTTGTGCCAGAGGGCGTGCAGCGGCGCGTACTGCCCGGGCAGGAGGTACGCCTTATCACCTACTGCTATATCCGGGAAGACGCCTTCCAGATATACGGCTTCCTCACGGAAGAAGAAAAGCGCTTATTTGTGACCCTGCTCAGCATCAACGGGGTCGGACCGAAGGCGGCCATGAACCTGTTGTCCGTGCTGCCGCCGGCACGCTTCGGCCAGGCCATCCTCGACAGCGATGTGCAGGCGATTACCAAGACGCCGGGCATCGGCAAGAAGACGGCGCAGCGCGTGGTGCTCGAGATGAAAGCGAAGATGGGGCAGGATGCCGAGTTGTCCGCTATTCTCGGCGAATCCCCGGAAGGCGCGGATGGGGCGGAACTGGCCGGCGACGATGTGTACGAGGCGCTCACCTCCATGGGCTGCACGCCCCAGGAAGCGAAGAAGGCCACCGCCGCTGCGCGCAAGCAATGCGGGGACGACGCCCCGGATGAAGAGGTGCTGAAGACGGCCTTGCGCAGCATGGCGAAAGTGTGAAGAGTGAATTGTAAAGGTTGAAGAAGACCAATTGCATTGGGATGGCGCGCTTCGGGAGGGCGAGCGTCCCCGCGAGCCGTAGCTGAAAACCACCCTGCGCGGCATGGCAAAAGCGTGCAGTGAATTGTAAAGGTTGAAGAAGACCAATTTCATCGGGAGGGCGAGCGTCCCCGCGAGCCGTAACATTCTCCCGCTTCTTCTAGAGGTGTCTCATGGCGGATGTAGATGACATCAACCCGGTGCAGCAGACTGAAGAGGTTCAGTTCGAGGAACAGATTCGGCCGCAGCGGCTGGATGAGTTCCCCGGTCAGGAGCCGATCAAGGAGAAGCTGCGCATTGCCATCGAAGCGGCGAAGATGCGCAGCGAGCCGCTGGACCACCTGCTGCTTTCGGGGCCCCCGGGCCTCGGCAAGACCACGCTGGCACGGATTCTTGCCAACGAGATGGGGGTGAACATCCGGCAGTCGGCCGGCCCCGTCATCGAACGGCAGGCGGACCTCTCGGCGATCCTGACCAGCCTCGAGACCTACGACGTGTTCTTCGTCGATGAAATCCACCGGCTGAACCATGCGGTCGAGGAAACGCTCTACTCGGCGATGGAAGACTTCGAGGTCGACATCATGCTGGGGAAGGGTCCGACAGCCCGCTCGATGAAGATCGGCCTGCAACCGTTCACGTTGATCGGCGCCACCACCCGCGCCGGCCTGCTCACCCCGCCATTGCGTGCGCGCTTCGGCGACACCTGCCGGTTCGACTTCTACAACCCTGAGGAATTGCAGTGCATCGTCGAGCGGGCGGCGCGCATTCTTGCTGTGCCCATCGAACCCGATGGCGCCCTCGAGATCGCCGCGCGATCCCGGGGCACGGCGCGCATTGCCAACCGGCTGCTGCGCCGTGTGCGGGATTATGCCCAGGTCAAGGCCGACGGCACGATCACCCGGCCCATCGCCGATGCCGCGCTGGAGCTGTTGCGCATCGACGGGCTCGGCCTCGACGACATGGACCGGCAGGTGCTCACGACGCTGATCGACAAGTTCGGCGGGGGGCCTGTCGGGCTCGGATCCATGGCGGTGGCCGTCGGGGAGGAATCCCAGACCCTCGAGGAAGTGCATGAGCCCTACCTGATCCAGATCGGCTTCATGAAGCGCACGCCCCAGGGGCGTGTGGCTACGCAACTCGCCTATCGCCACCTCGGCAAGGAACCGCCCGCGAAGCCGCAGGGCGAGCTGTTCTAGGAAGAAGGGGACAGGCGCACCCATGCGCGGTGTGCGTCATTGGTTGGGGAGCACGTTCTCTCTGGTAAGCATACTCAGGCAATGCCGGTCTATGCCCGGGCGCCTGTCCCCGGCGGGCTTCAGAAGGGGAAGTCCCTGGCCGTGTCGAAGAAGTAGTCCTCAGGGTTCTCCGGTTCCCAGCGATAGACCCGCAAATCGCAGGTATCATCACCGGCAAATCGCACGCCTTCCTCCTCGAGCCGTTCGCGCTGCATAACGGCGCGGTCCGGCTCGCCGCCGGGGCTGATGCCGCCGTGCCGGTTGATGACGCGCTGCCAGGGGACATCGGGCGGGCAGGCGCGCATGGCATAGCCCACGGCCCGGGCCGCGCGGGGTTGCCCGAGGATGGCGGCAATCTGTCCATAAGTCATGACGCGCCCGGGCGGAATTGCGCGGACGAGGCGATAAACGGCATGGTAGAAGTTGGCCACGGGCTCATAGTAGCATTTCTCATAGTTGCAGGCCGTTATTTGCGCACTGGTGTGGGCGCGCAACGCGGCAGGGATGGTACGCCGGCATGCGTTTCCGGTCCATGGGAACGGGGGGTGGTTGCCTGACATTGATCGAGAAGGGCAGGGTGCGGAGGGATATCCGATCATGGCGCAGTCACAGCAGACGGAGAGCGGGGCAAAGGCGGTCCCCGAATCGCCGGTGACGTCGTTTACCCTGGAACCGATTCGCGGAGGCGCGCAAGCAGCGCATACGGTCTCGCTCGAGCCTGATTTGTTGTCGCTGGCCGCGCCCGATGGCCGCTTGGTGATGATGCTGCCGCGGGATGAGGCCGTGCGGCACATGCGCTTCAATATCGATGTGCTGCGCGGGCGCACGGTCTCCTTTGTGGTGGTCGAGGGATTGAAGGCCTATACCTTCAAATGCCCCCCGGGCGTGTTGAGGCAATTGCTCGGGTGGTTGCCGCAGAAGCCGCGCGCGGAAGAGGAAGAGAAAGTGCGGCGTTATGGCGCGGTGCTGATTCTTCTTGGCGTGGTGTTGCTGCTTTTTCCGGACTTCTTTTTTCGGGGATGGGCGTTGGCGCTGGTGGTAACCGGCGTGGCCGATGTGTTGATCGCACGGCCGTCCATGTATGCCATGAACGCGGCGACCATGTTTCTCATGAGTCTTGTGTTGCTGTTCGGCGGCGTATTGCTCGGGCGTCCGGTCGCGGTGTATCCGCCCGAAGAAGCGTTACCAGCCGTGCGCCTGCTCACCACAGGGCTCGGAAGCCTGCTCATTGTATGGAGCGTGCAGCAGATGTCACTGCTCGGTCCGGTGCACCGGTTACGCATGGCGCGCGAGCAATATCACACGGTCTCGCAGGATGTGCAACGCGCACCTTCGCGCGCGGTACAAGCCGTGGCGTTGGTGTTGCTTCTGCTCGGCGTGCTTTTCGCAGCGCACCTGGCCTGGGCGGCGTGGCTGGCCCACACAGCCGCCGCCAATGCGCCGGCCGGTTACACCGGCTGGCTGATCTACGCCGCCGCTGCCGGCACGACTCTGGGCGCCGCAGCGGTATTGGCGGCGCGGCGTTTTCGCGGCTACACCGAGGGGAAGGTTGCCGGCCAACTTGCCGTGGTGCTCGCTGTGTTTTACGCCGCCGGGTTGATTGCTATTGCCATGGAGTCCGAGGTCAGCTTCTCGCCCTATGTACTGGGCGCAGGGATCGAGGCGTTCGTGAACGTGACGGTTTGGGCGCCTTTGGTCGCACTGGTTATCCTGTTCAATCGAACCTACACCCGGATGGTGGAGAAGGAGCTTGAATCGCAGCGTTTTTGAGTGGGGCCGGCACAACGCGCACCGGGCGTTGCGCGTTTTTTGGCATAAGCCCTTAGCATGCCTATAATGGGCCGGATACTTTTAATTGTGCAACCCGTCTAGGAGGGAGAGACTATGCCGAAAAAGAAAGTGAATGTGGCGATTGTCGGGGGCTCGTTCATGGGCAAGGCCCATAGCAACGCCTGGCGCAAGGTGGGGATGTTTTTCGATCCCCCCGTCGAAGTCAACATGAAAGTCCTGTGCGACAAAGATCCGGAGATGCTCGCCAACGCCCAGCGCTATGGCTGGGAGGAAACCTCGGAAGACTTCAAGGAAGTGTGCGCGCGCGATGATATCGATATCGTCGACATCTGCACGCCCAACGCCCTGCACCCGCCCATCGCCCTCGAGGCGGCGAAGAACGGCAAGCACATTGTGTGCGAGAAGCCGCTCGCCAACACCGTGAAAGAAGCCGAGGAAATGCTGCAAGCGGCGAAGAAGGCGGGCGTGAAACACATGTGCGGTTTCTCCTATCGCTTCGCACCGGCCGTGCAGTCCATCAAGAAGCTCGTGTCTTCGGGCAAGCTGGGCGACATATGGCATTGGCGCGCCGCCTACCAGCAGGACTTCATCGCCGACCCCGACTTTCCCATGATCTGGCGTCTGAAGAAGAAGCAGGCCGGCGCGGGCGCGCTGGGCGACATCGGCGCGCACATCACGGACCTGTGCCACTTCCTTGTCGGCGATGTGGCCGAGGTCACGAGTGCGCTCGAGACCTTCATCAAGAAGCGCGTCATCCCCGAGAGCGACACGGGCGCCTGGGGCGCAAAGGCCGGCAAGGGCAAAAAGAAGAAGTATGGCCAAGTCGATGTGGATGACGCGGCGGTGTTCATCGGGCGGATCAAAGGCGCCAACACGCTCGCGAGCTTCGAGGCGACGCGTTTCGCACCGGGCCGCCGCAACTACAACAGCATCGAGATCTACGGCAGCAAGGGCTCGGTGCTCTGGAATCAGGAAGACATGAACGTCTTCCAGTATTTCAACCGGGAGGACCCGGAAGGCTTGCAGGGGTTCCGCACTGTGCAAGCCTGCGACCCCGGACATCCCTATACCGCCGCCTGGTGGCCCCCGGGGCACATCATCGGCTACGAGCACCTCTTCGTCCACGAGATGTACGAGTTCCTGAGTGGACTGAAACGCAAGAAGATCAACTACCCCACATTCGCGGACGCGGTGAAGTGCCAGAAGGTCCTCGAAACCGTCGAAAAGGCCGCCAGGACCCGCAAGTGGGAAAAGGTCTGAGGCAGGCAGACAGCGCAGAACCGCGCGAAGATACACCATTGCGGTGCGCAGTGACATGCGTCTTCGCGCAGAAGGAGAAGAACACATTATGAAACTCGGACTACTGACCGTCATGTTCGGCGACAAGCCACTCACCGAAGTGCTCGAGCTTATCCGCCCGCTCGAGTTGGACACCGTCGAGCTGGCCACCGGCAACTTCCCGGGCGGCGCGCATTGCCCGCTCGATGAGCTGTTGGGGTCGAAACCCAAGCGCGAAGAACTCAAGGCCATGATCAAGGGCGAGGGCCTCGAGATCAGCGCGTTGAGCTGTCACGGAAACTGCCTGCACCCGGATCCGGCCAAGGGCAAGGCCTTCGCCGATGTGCAGACGAAGACCATCAAACTCGCCGGCAAGCTCGGTGTGAAGAACGTCAACGATTTCTCCGGTTGCCCCGGCGATAACGAAAAGGCGAAGTATCCCAACTGGGTCACCTGCCCCTGGCCGCCGGACTTCAAGGAGGTCGTGGACTGGCAGTGGGAGAAGAAGGTCATCCCCTACTGGAAGAAGCAGGCCCAATTCGCCAAGGACAACGGCGTGCGCATCGGTTTCGAGATGCACCCGGGCTTCGTGGTCTACAACACCGAGACCCTGCTGCGCATCCGCAAGGAATGCGGCAACAGCCTCGGCGCCAACTTCGACCCGAGCCACCTCTTCTGGCAGGGCATGGAGCCCATCGAGTGCGTGAAAGAGATCGGCGGCAAGGCCATCTTCCATGTGCACGCCAAGGACTCCCGCGTCGAGCCGCGCAATGTCCAGATCAACGGTGTGCTCGACACCAAGCACTACGCCGAAGAAGCCGGCCGCGCCTGGCTCTTCCGCACCTGCGGCTACGGCCATGGCGTCGAGTGGTGGAAAGACTTCTTCAGCACGTTGCGCGTGCTCGGCTACGACGGCCCCGTGAGCATCGAGCATGAAGACAGCCTCATGTCGAACTGGGAAGGTCTCACCAAGGCCGTGGCCCTTCTGAAAGAAGCCGTCATCTTCGAGAAGCCCACCGCCATGACCTGGGCCTAGCACGAAACACGAGGCACGTTGTGCCACCGCCATGAACCATAACGCCGCCGGAGAACGCCGCCAAGCGCCTCCGGCGGTGTTTGCTTTGTGCCCTTCGGGTTTTTCTGGAATGGGCAAGGTCCATAGCCGTCGCTGGCATTATTTGCCAAGGTGTTGTTGGCTTTCACAAAAGGTATGCATCCTTTGGACTGCGGCGGCTTGCCACCGCTTTTCTTCGGCGGGCTTGCCCGCAAATAACAGGAAGGCAACGCAGGGACCGCAAAGGTCTTATCTCCCGCCTTGGACGGCATGGTACATTTGAAGTCACGCGCGCAATAGCGGTGGCAAGCCACCGCAATCCAAAGTGCGCCAACGTCTTGGGTGTCTGAAGCAACGGGGCGTTTACTGCTGCCAAAGGCCCGGCAGACCGGACCACGGCAAGCATCGAAGTTGCATTGTAACCACGGAGCACCGTCATGCACCGCCATAACCGCCGTACGTTCCTGAAATCCACCGGCGCCGCCGTTGCTGGTTTGGCCCTTGGGCCGCAGATATCGCACGCCGCAGCGAACCCGTTCACGCGCCCACCGAACATCCTGTTCATCATGGTGGACGACCTGGGCAAGGAATGGTTGCACTGTTGTGGCAGCGAGGAGAAGCTCACCCCGAATATCGACGCACTGGCCGCGGGCGGCATGCGCCTCGAAAACGCCTACTCGATGCCCCTGTGCACCCCGACCCGCGCCGCCTTGCTCACCGGCCAGTATCCCTTCCGCAACGGCTGGGTGAACCATTGGGACGTGCCCCGCTTCGGCGGCGGCGCCCACTTCGACCCGGAGCACAACCCGAGCTTCGCGCGCATGCTCCGCGACGCCGGCTACCGCACCGCTATCGCCGGCAAGTGGCAGATTAACGACTTCCGCATTCAGCCGGATGTGCTCGGCCGCCACGGGTTCGACGAATGGTGCGTGTGGACCGGCGGCGAGATGGACAACCCGCCGAGCGACGAGCGCTACTGGAGCCCCTACATCCACACCCGCGGCGGCAGCCAACTCTACACCGGCGCCTTCGGGCCCGACGTCTACACCAACTTCCTCATCGACTTCATGCACCGGCACAAAGACAACCCGATGATGCTGTACTTCCCCATGTGCCTCACCCACACGCCCTTCGTGCACACGCCAACAAATCCCGCCGCCGATGACCGGTACGCCAAGCAACGCGCCATGGTGCGCTACACCGACGAATGCGTCGGGCGATTGGTCAACGCCCTCGACGAACTCGGACTGCGCGAGGACACCATCATATTCTTCTGCACGGACAATGGCTCGACCCATGGCATCGAGGCAAAGCGCAACGGCCGCACCATCCAGGGCGGCAAGGGGCAGATGACGGAGTCCGGGGTGAACATGCCGTGTATCGTGAACGGGCCGGGCCGGGTGCCGGCGGGCGTGGCGCTGGACGCGCTGATCGACATCACCGACATGCTGCCCACCTTCGCCGCACTGGCAGGAGCCGAGCTTCCCGATGGCTACACCTGCGACGGCGAGAACCTCGCCCCGGTAATCCTCGGCGAAGCGGAAGACGGCCCGCGCTCGTGGATCATGGCCATGGGCGGCGGACGCGCCGTGCTCAATGACAACCGCCGCATCGTGCCGGAAAAAGACTTCGCCGGCCGCGTGCTGCGGGACAAACGCTACAAGCTCTATGTAGACACGGACCGGGCACCCCACAAATTGATCGACCTCGAGACGGACCCGGGCGAAGAACACAACATCATCGACACCCCGGAAGAACGGGCCGCCGCCGCCCGGGAGAAGTTGCTCGCCGCACTCGCCACCTTCCCGAGAAAAGATGCCGCCCCGCGCTATGATCCGCTCCCGCCGCAACCCTGGGAAAAGTGACGGGGGCACGGCCACAAGAGGACACTTCATTTCCTCTCGCCGTCTGCTATGGGCGGCGGGGGGCTGTGGACCGCCGGAATCGAGCTGAAGTAGAATACCGAAGGAGATCAGGCATGCCGTACCATGACATCGAGATACCTAAAGAGTGGCTGGCCGAGTTCTGCCGGCGCAATCACATCCGCCGCCTGTCGCTTTTCGGCTCGATCCTGCGCGACGATTTCGGGCCGGACAGCGATGTGGATTTCCTCGTCGAGTTCGAACCGGGAAAAACCCCGGGCCTGTTCGGGATCGCAAGCATGGAGATCGAGCTTTCGGAGATGATCGGGCGCAAGGCTGACTTGCGTACGGCAGCCGAGTTGAGCCGCTATTTCCGCGACGAGGTGCTACGAGAAGCGGAGGCTCAGTATGTCGAGGCGTAGCCGGCAGGCACTGTTGATGGACATGCGCGATGCGGCGCGGATGGCCGTTGCAACGATCGTCGGTCGAGACATAGCGGACCTGCGAGCGGACTCAGTCAGAACGCTCGGCCTGGTTAAGTGTCTGGAGATCGTGGGCGAGGCTGCCGGATGTCTCAGCCCGGAGTTTCGGGCGCAGCAAGCGGACTTGCCGTGGGCGGCGATCATCGGCATGCGCAACCGCCTAGTGCACGCCTACTACGAAATTGACTACGACCTGGTATGGAAGACACTGACGGAAGACTTGCCGCCGTTCCTGGCGCGCATTGAGGAATTGCTCGCAAACGACCCAGAAGGTGAAGCCTGACCGATGTTCAATCAATTCGCCAAATACGAGGACACCTTCCGGGACGGGCGGCGCGATGGGCTGCCAGGCTTGGGACGGACTCCTCCAAGTATGTCGAGTTCCTGACCGCGCCCGGCGACGGCCAGGCGGCATGGCTGCGCCAGGACAGACCACAAGACGACACTTCATTTCCTATCGCCGTCTGCTATGGGCGGCGAAGGGCTGTGGAGCGCCGGGCTCGAGGTGAAGTAGGATA
>CAZMVU010000118.1:0-2000 GCA_964569295.1 uncultured Nitrospirales bacterium | reverse complement strand
GGGCTGTGGAGCGCCGGGCTCGAGGTGAAGTAGGATACCCAAGGAGATCAGGCATGCCGTACCATGACATCGAGATACCTAAAGAGTGGCTGGCCGAGTTCTGCCGGCGCAATCACATCCGCCGCCTGTCGCTTTTCGGCTCGATCCTGCGCGGCGATTTCGGCCCGGACAGCGATGTGGATTTCCTCGTCGAGTTCGAACCGGGAAAGACCCCCAGTTTGCTGACGATGGCCGGGCTGGAGATCGAGTTGTCGGAAATGCTGGGCCGGAAGGTGGACCTACGAACGCCGGGCGACCTGAGCCGGTACTTTCGGGACGAAGTCGTGAAGGAAGCGGTGCCGCAATATGCTCTCGAGGGATGATTGCATTCGCCTGCGTCACATGGTAGACGCCGCGCGGGAAGCGATGAGCTTTGTTGCGGGACGTTCGCGGGTCGATCTGGATAGCGATGTCATGCTTTCACGGGCTCTGGTCAATTGTCTCGCCGTCGTGGGAGAAGCAGCCGCGCACCTGTCGCCGGAGGCTCGCGCATGTGACGCTTCTGTTCCCTGGCCTCAAATCGTGGGAATGAGGAATCGGCTGATTCACGCATACTTTGACATCGATCAGGACGAGGTCTGGCTGGCAGTGACGGAAGACCTCCCAACGCTTGCAGACCGGTTACAGTCGATCCTCGATGCCGCTTGTCAGGAGTCTTGAGGCATGTTCAATCTGCACACGGACCGCACGGTCTCCAGGCAACAATGAAGGAAGAGGAGACCTGAAGGTCAGCGTGGTGGCGCGGTCAGGAAATGCCGCTGCGCGGCAGAAGGCACGGCCACAATCGGCAGCCGTCAGGCTTATCCGTTCTGGCCGGTCTCCGGTCGAGCCAGGGCACGGACCACATGACGACATTTGATTTCCTGTTCCCATCTGCTATGGGCGGCGGGGGGCTGTGGAGCGCCGGGCTCGAGGTGAAGTGGGATATGTGCCGGGGGGCCGGATCATGAATGCACAAGTACACTAGGATAAAGACGCGCTGGCCGCGTTTTGCCGCAAGTGGCGGGTCCGCGCGTTGTAGCTTTTCGGTTTGGCGCTTCGCGACGACTTCGGGCCGGAGAGCGACCTGGACTCTCTGGTGAGCTTCGAGCCGGAAGCGCGGTTGGATATAGACGCGCTGCTGGCGATGAAAGAGGAATTGGAAGCACGCTATGGCCGTCCGGTTGACGTGGTGGAAAAAGAGGCGCTGCGCAACCCGTGGCGCCGGCACGAGATTCTCAGAACGCGCGAGGTGATCTCTATGCCGCTTGACGTAAAAGACGCCGCCCAATTCCCCCACGTCCCCGGCCGCCCCGGCATCGCCGACGCCATCCGGGACTTCGCCAGACGTCAGAAACTCGCATTCGCCGAGGAGGAGGAATAGACAGGATGCACAAGATTCACATGATTTCTTTCCATCCTGTAAATCATGTAAATCCTGTCCAGCAATAAAATGGAAACAAACCACCTGACCGAGCAAATCATCGCCTGCGCCTATCAGGCCCACAACACCCTCGGGCCGGGCTTTCTGGAAAAAGTCTACGAAAACGCCCTGCATATCGAACTGGAGGAAGCCGGAATCGAGGCGCGGCAGCAGGTTCCCATTCCCGTTCAATATCGCGGGCACGTCGTCGGGGATTTCTACGCGGATTTGTGGGTGGCGGACCGCGTGATTGTGGAACTCAAGGCCGTGCGGCAACTGGCGAAGGAACATGAAGTGCAACTGGTCAATTATTTGCAGGCAACGGGCGTCGAGGATGGCTTGCTCATCAACTTCGGCCCGTCGGTCGAGGTCAAGCGCAAGTTCCGGACATGGCGGCCAAGCGCAAAAGGACGGGAGAACGAATGAGGAGAGGAAGAACATGGGAATGTGACATGATTTACAAGATTTACAGGATGATGCATGGATCAAATCTTGTTAATCATGTAAATCCTGTCCACTCGATTTCCCGCGCTTGGGGCCGCAAACAGGGCTTCGCCTT
>CAZMVU010000117.1:0-15050 GCA_964569295.1 uncultured Nitrospirales bacterium | reverse complement strand
GACGATACCAAGACTTTCCTGGGGTGAAGGCCAATCACCCGCCGCCGCAACTCCCTTGCCATTCAAGACTTTCACATTTCGCAATTGGCTCCTTTTGCTTTGGGGCTGCGGCTTTGCTAGACTTCGTGCGGCAAGGGGGGGAACGCACGTGGATACGGCGATCGCCGATCGCGGTGCGGCCACCGACTATTACCCCCGCGCAAATTACTTATCCGCGCGCCATTATAGGAAGCACACCCGATGACCTTCTTCGAAGAAATGACTTGGCGCGGTTTTGTCAACGCCGTGACCCATGAGGAGCTGGCCGGCGAACTCGAAAAAGGGGCAATGACGCTCTACTGCGGTTTCGATCCGACCGCCGACAGCCTGCATATCGGCAGCCTGCTACCTATCATGGGGCTGGCCCATTTTCAGCGGGCGGGCCACAAGCCCGTTGCGCTCGTGGGCGGCGCCACCGGTCTCATCGGCGATCCGAGCGGGAAGACCGATGAACGCACGCTGCTTACCCGGGAGCAGGTAGGGCAGAACGCAGCCGGGATTCGCATGCAACTCGAGCGTTTCCTCGACTTCGAGAGCGGGAATGCAGCGGAAATGGTGAACAATGCCGACTGGCTGTGCGGGATTTCGCTCATCGACTTCCTGCGCGACGTGGGCAAGCACTTCAGTGTGAATGCCATGCTGAGCCGGGAGTCGGTGAAGCAGCGGCTCGAGAATCGCGATCATGGCATTTCGTATACCGAGTTCAGCTATGCGCTCCTGCAAGCGTTCGACTTCCTCTACCTGTGCGAGCACCACGGCTGCCGGCTTCAGGTCGGCGGCTCGGATCAGTGGGGCAATATCGTGGCGGGCATGGACCTCACGCGGCGGCTGCTGGCCACGCCCACCTTCGGCCTCACGTTTCCGCTGGTCACCAAGGCAGACGGTGCGAAGTTCGGGAAAACCGAGGCGGGCAATATCTGGCTCGATCCAAACCGCACCTCGCCCTACCGGTTTTACCAGTTCTGGCTGAACCAGGCCGACGCCGATGCACCGCGGTTTCTGCGGTTTTTCACCTTCCTCACGCGCACGGAGATTGCCGAGCTCGAGGAAGCCGTGGCCACCGAACCACAAAAACGGGCCGCCCAGCGCCGGCTCGCGGAAGAGGTGACCCGGCTCGTACACGGTGAAGAGGCGCTCGCCAACGCGGTGAAAGCCTCGCAGGCCATGTTTGGCGGGGATTTGCACGGACTCGACGAAGCGACCCTGAACGACATCTTCAGCGAGGTGCCGGCGAGCGAGGCGCCGCGCGATGTCTTGGGCAGCCAGACGCTGGTCGATGTGCTGGTCGCGGCGGGCGTGTTCGCGAGCAGGGGTGAGGCGCGCCGCATGATCAAAAATGGCGGCCTGTACCTCAACAACAAACGCGTCGAGGATGCGGCCACCACACTCGCGGAAAACGCGCTTTTGGCCGGCGGTACGGCCGTCGTGCGCAAAGGCAAGAAGAACTACCATCTCCTGCGCTTTGTGCGGTGACCCCGGCGTGCCCATGCGGCCCTCTCCTGTGCGCGGCAGTTGGTGCGGAACTCGAGGCCGCGAGGGTCCCGCCGCCGCTTTTGGGTGAAGGGGGCATAACGCACCAGCCCTTGAAGGCCGCCTCCCCTGTCTGTGCTTCGACTCGAGGATGTGGCTTACAGGCAGCGCCACGCCATCACGCCGCCATGGGGTCATGGCGGCGCGATGGCGTCGTTTGGGATTGGTTGGCGAAGTCAGTTGGCGGCGCCGGCCCCTTCCTGGAAGCGCGCGCGCTGTTTTTCGAGGTGCTTGGTGAATTCCGGGTCCTCGGTGGCTTCAAGGGCCTCGTTGGCGGCCTCGACCGCTTTCTCGTGCTGGCCACGGGCGTGCAACACGGTGGCATAGCTGTCGAGCGCATTGGCGTCTTTGCGTTCGGTCAGTTCGACGGCGCGCTCGGCGGCCTTTTGCGCGAAGTCGAGATCACGTATGACAATGTCTTCGCCTTCGGCGAGCGCATAGGCCAGGGACGCGAGCACCTCTGCGTTGTCTTCAAGCAAGCCATAAAGTTCGCCGGCCAATTCCTGGGCCTTCGTCTCGTCGCCGCCTTCCTCCATGATCAGGGCGCCATAGGCATTGATTGCCTCGTTGATAGTCTGCTCCTCGTTCATCCGCTTCTGCGCTGCATCGAGATCAAACTCACCTTCCACGGCGGCGGCGAGCGCCTCTTCGAAGGCCGGTTCCATCGGATGATTGTGATAGACCAGGCGCCCTTCTTTGTCCACCAGGAAGGCGTGGGGAATACCGGACACGTTGAAGGGCTCCATGTAGGCCTTGGTGGTCTTGTCGTCCTTGTCCACCGCGACGTGGTACGTCATTTTTTCGCCCATTTTTTCCACGAAAGGCTTCACCGTGTCCGCATCTTCCGCGCTCACACCGATAAAGACGGCCTTGTCCTTGTACTTCTTCTGCAATTCCGTGAGGTGGGGGATGCTGGTGCGGCAGGGCGGGCACCACGTGGCCCAGAACTCGACCACCGTTACCTTGTCCTTTTCCGCCAATTCCTTCAGCTTCACCGCCTCGCCCTTGGTCCAGGTATCGATGGCGAGGGCCGGGGCCGGGTCGCCGATTTCGAGGGCCGGAGCCGCTGCGGGTGCGAGCAGCAGGGCCGCCAGTGCCAGCACCGGTACTATGCGTTTACGCAACGTCATGGGAAATCCTTTCGTTTGCATTGTCACAACTCGTGCGCGCGGTTTTCGTTTCGCCTTCGCACATGCGCGCTTACCATACGTGAAACACCGAACGGGTTGCACACATTTCAGACGCGTGCGCCGGGCGTGTATTCACGCACCCGGGCAGGGCGGGTCACTGCTCCCCGCCAAGCACCGCCCCGCGCACGAACTCGCGGTTCATTCGAGCGATATTGCTCACCTTGATCTCCTTCGGGCAGACCGCCTCGCACTCGTACTGCTTCGAACACGAACCGAAGTCTTCGGCATCCATCTGGTGGACCATCGCCAGTGCGCGGCTCTTGCGCTCGAGCGCGCCCTGGGGCAGCTTCGCGAGGTGGGCCACTTTCGCGGCGGTAAACAAACTCGCCGAGGCGTTGGGACACGCCGCCACGCACGCGCCACAGCCGATACACGCCGCCGCATCGAAGGCTTCCTCCGCGGATTTCTTCGGCACGAGCACGCTATGGGCGTCGGGCGCGTTGCCGGTGCGCGCGGTGATGTAGCCGCCCGCGGCGATGATCCGGTCGAAGGCCGAACGGTCGACCACGAGATCCTTCACCACCGGGAACGCCGTCGCACGCCATGGCTCGATGATCAGCGTCATGCCGTCTTCGAACTGGCGCATGTGAAGCTGGCAGAGCGTGGTCGCCTTTTGCGGTCCGTGGGCCTGGCCGTTCACGACCGCGCCGCACGCGCCGCAAATGCCCTCGCGGCAGTCATGGTCAAACGCCACGGGCTCCTTGCTTTCCGCCTCGAGGCGGTTGTTCAACACATCGAGCATCTCGAGGAACGACATGTCCGTCGAGACCCCCTTCATCTCGTGGGTCTCGAACCGGCCGGGCGTGTCCGGGCCATCCTGCCGCCAGACCTGGAGCGTGAGGTTGATCGTGTTTTCCGCCATTACTTATAGCTCCTCATGGTGAGGGGGACTTCGTTGAACGCGAGGGGTTCCTTGTGCAGCGCCGCCTTTTCACCTACCCCCTTGAATTCCCAGGCCGCGGTATAGCAATAGTTCTCGTCATCGCGCAGGGCTTCCCCGTCCTCGGTCTGGTATTCTTCGCGGAAGTGGCCGCCGCACGACTCGTTGCGTTCGAGGGCGTCGAGGCACATGAGTTCGGCGAACTCGAAGAAATCCGCCACGCGGCCCGCCCGTTCGAGACACTGGTTGAAGGTGCCGGGCGACCCGACGACGCTGACGTCTTTCCAGAAGCGCTCGCGCAATTCGGGGATTTTCCCGAGCGCTTCTTTCAAGCCGTCGGCGTTGCGGCTCATGCCGCACTTGTCCCAAAGCAAGAGGCCCAGCTCCTTGTGAAAGGTGTCCACGGGCGTTTTGCCGTTCACGGCCAGCAGCGTGTCGATCCGCTGCTTCACCGTCTGCTCCGCCTCGTCGAAAGCGCTGTGTTCCTCGGTCACCTGGGCGGGCCCTGCTTTCGCCAGGTAGTCGCCGATGGTGTACGGGATGACGAAATAGCCGTCGGCCAGGCCCTGCATGAGCGCGCTCGCCCCGAGCCGGTTTGCGCCATGGTCCGAGAAATTCGCCTCACCCAGCACGTGCAGCCCCGGCAGGTTCGACATCAGGTTGTAGTCCACCCAGAGCCCGCCCATGGTGTAGTGGACGGCGGGGTAGATCATCATCGGGTGCGCGTAGGGGTTGTCATCCACGATCTTTTCGTACATGGCAAAGAGGTTGCCGTACTTTGCCTCGATCGTGTCGGCCCCGTCGCGCTGTATGGCATCACGGAAGTCGAGGTAAACCGCGCGCTTGGTGCTGCCCACGCCGTAGCCGTCGTCGCACACCTGCTTGGCGTTGCGGGAGGCCACGTCGCGCGGGACGAGGTTGCCGAAGCTCGGGTACTTCTCCTCGAGGTAATACCAGCGTTCCTCTTCCGGGATGCCGTTGGGATCGCGGTTGTCGTCCTTCTTGCGCGGCACCCACACCCGGCCGTCGTTGCGCAGGCTCTCGCTCATCAGCGTCAGCTTCGACTGGTAGTCCCCATGAACGGGGATGCAGGTCGGGTGAATCTGCGTGTAGCACGGGTTTGCGAAGTAGGCGCCGCGCCGGTGTGCGCGCCAGTTCGCGGTAACATTGCAGGTCATGGCGTTGGTCGAGAGGAAGAACACGTTGCCATAGCCGCCCGTCGCCAGGAGCACGGCATCACCCGCGTGGCGCTCGAGCTTGCCGGTGATCAGGTTCCGGCACACGATGCCCACGGCCCGGCCGTCCGCCACCACGAGATCGAGCATTTCCCGGCGGGGGAACACCTGCGTGTTACCGCGCGCCACCTCCTTCATGAGCTGGCTGTAGGCGCCGAGCAGGAGCTGCTGACCGGTCTGACCCCGGGCGTAAAACGTGCGCGACACCTGCGCCCCGCCAAAGGACCGGTTGGCCAGGTAGCCGCCGTACTCGCGCGCGAAGGGCACGCCCTGCGCCACGCACTGGTCGATGATTGCCGTCGAGAGCTCGGCCAGCCGGTGCACATTCGCCTCGCGGCTGCGGAAATCGCCGCCCTTCACCGTGTCGTAGAACAGCCGGTGCACGCTGTCATTGTCGTTCTGGTAGTTCTTCGCCGCGTTGATGCCGCCCTGCGCCGCGATCGAGTGGGCGCGGCGCGGGCTGTCCTGGTAGCAGAACACCTTGCAGTTGTAGCCCAACTCCGAGAGCGAGGCAGCGGCCGACGCACCGGCGAGCCCCGTGCCCACGATGAGCAGCGTATACTTGCGCTTGTTGTTCGGCGCGACAAGTTTCAGTTCGTTCTTGTGGCGGGTCCACTTCTCGTTGATGGCCCCCCCGGGTATCCGTGATTCAAGCATGATGCCGCTCCTCTCTACGAACTCAGCACGTGTGCTTTGAGCAGCACATAGATGGGAATCGAGCTGAACCCCACGGCAATGACGGCGCCCGCCATTTTCGCCGCGATATCCGCGCGCTTCACGAGCGTCGAGTCTTCCGTGCCCAGGGTCACGGTGACACTCGATACCGCGTGGCTCAGATGCAGGCCGAGGCAAATCATCGTGACGATGTAGAACGGCGCCCGCCAGAAGCTGTAGGCGTAGCGGTTGAAGACCACGCCATACAACCCGAGGCTCTCACCACCTATCTCGGACAATTTGCCGGACTTGTCCACAAACGTAAAGTCGAACAGGTGAACAAACACGAATACAAAGATGAGCGCCCCCGTATAGATCATCGAGCGGGTGCCCCAGGGACGTTCGGCCGAGCGCTTTGTAATCGCATAGCGCTGGGCGCCCCGGGCCGCCCGGTTCTCGAGCCAGAGCTTCGCCGTGTAGTACACATGCAGCACGAAAATCGCGATCAGCCCGGCGCGCGCCAACCACAGCAACGCGCCCAGATCATGCAGCTTTTGTGCATAGGCATTGAACACCTCGGGACCGCCATAAATGAACAGGTTGCCCGCCAGATGCGCCACGATGAATGCAACCAGCCCGATGCCGGCCACACCCAGGATGACCTGCCGGGCCACGGTGGTGGATAGTTTGCGTTGCGCATGGGAATTCATGGGACTAGGGAGATCTCCTGTCGATGGCTTCCCCCGATGCGCAAGGCCGTGGTATGGACGCAGGCCACGCAGCGCCATGGCCCGCCGGCATCCGAAGATAACGCCCCGATAACACGTCCTCACGTTTGAAAGCAGCACCCTGAAGCCACGGATGCGGCCCGCTTCTCACTGCGTTAACGTAACAAAACGCCGCCGGCAACCCCAGATATTCCTCCTCTTCTTTCTTCTTATGGGGCGCCTCTGTCTAACTTCTGTTACCGCATGGAACACGGTAGGCGCGCATTTTCTGCCCGGGTGCGGCTCGGGTGGGCGCGCCGCGCCGGCTCAGGGGCCCGGGGAACGAGAGGCGAATGCGCCTGGCTCCTCGGGCGGCTTATAGCCTTGCAATTCTTGACGCATTTCACCTATTGCGCTATGCTCGATTCTGCCAGTGCAGATGCAACCGGGAGGGTATCATGGCCACCATTAACCGCCGTCAGTTTTTCGCCAGGTCCGCCATTGCGGCCGCCGCTGTGGGCGCCACCGCACAGGCCGCCCCGTTTTCCCAGGCGCACGCGGCCAAGGGCAAGCAGCCGAATATCTTGTTCGCTATCGCCGACGACTGGTCCTGGCCGCATGCCGGGGCCTATGGCGCACCGCAGATCAACACCCCCAACTTCGATCGCGTGGCGAAGGAGGGCTGCCTGTTCAACAACTGCCACACCGCTGCGCCGCAGTGCTCGCCCAACCGCGCCGCCACACTCACCGGCCGCCACATCTGGCAGATCGAGGAGGCGGGCACGCACGCCAGTATCTTCCCGAACACTTGGCCGGTGTTTACCGATTGTCTCGAGGACACCGGCTATCACATCGGCTACACCGGTAAACCGTGGAGCCCCGGTGACTGGCGGCGCGGCGGATGGGAACGGAACCCCGCCGGCCCGGGCTACAATAGCCGTAAGCTCGAGCCGCCTTACGACGGCATGAAAAACCTGGACTACGCTGCCAACTTCGAGGATTTCCTCGGCGAGCGTCCAGAGGGTGCGCCGTTCATGTTCTGGTTTGGCACTTCCGAACCGCACCGCCGCTATGAGAAGGGCAGCGGCCTGAAGGAAGGCAAAGATCCGGCGAAAGTGAATGTGCCGCCGTTCCTCCCCGATGCCCCGACCGTACGTGAGGACCTGCTGGACTATTTCGTGGAAGTGGAATGGTTCGACACGCACCTCGGCCGAATCCTGGCCAAGCTCGAGGAAATAGGCGAACTCGACAACACGCTGGTCGTGGCCACCAGCGACAACGGCATGCCCTTTCCCCGCGCGAAAGCGAATCTCTATGAATACGGCACCCACGTGCCGCTCGCCGTCCGCTGGCCGGAGAAGGTAGCCGCCGGACAGACCATGGACACCCTGGTGGGCTTCATCGACTTGGGACCCACGTTCCTCGATGCCGCCGGCGCGAAAACACCGCCCACCATGACCGGCAAGAGTTTCCTGCCCATCCTCACCGGCGCGGCAGACCCGGGCGCGCGCGGACGCGATTTCTTGCTCACCGGGCGCGAGCGGCACACCCACGCGCGCTACGACAACCTGGGCTATCCGGTGCGCGCGATTCGCACCGCGGATTACCTCTATATCCATAACTTCAAGCCCGACCGCTGGCCGGCGGGCCCCGCGCCCGGCTTCCATGACATCGATGGCAGCCCGACCCTCGACTACCTCATGGAGAACCGGGAGAAGCACCCGAACCTCTATGATCTCACGCTCATGAAGCGGCCGGCGGAAGAACTGTATGCCGTCGGCGATGACCCCGGCTGTATGAAAAACCTCGCCGCCGACCCCGCGCACGCCGACACCCTGCTCGAACTGCGTGCCAAGCTGATGGGCGCTTTGCATGCCACGAACGACCCGCGGGTTCTGGGTACGGGCGATATCTTCGAGAGCTACCCGCGCGTGAGCCATATGCGCCCGTACCTCGGCGGGTTCTCCGAGCAGGGCGAGTACAACCTGGAGTATGTGCCGCCGGGCTTGAAATCCAACACATACTAGCGTTACCTGCCGCATCGAAAGGTGCAAAGGTTCGATGCGCCAAACGGGCGGGATGCCGGGGACGGCAGCCGGTAAGCCGGCGGCCGGGTGTGTCCGGTGGGGTTATAGGGCTTCTTTCCTGCACGGTGGCCGCCTGCTTGCCAGTTTTTTCCGCCAAGTGGTATGTTCTTGCGCCGGAAGTGAAGGGACGCCGACGGAAGAACACAATGAAAACTTATGCGATACCGGACACGTTGAAGACCCTGGTGATCAAGCTGGGCACGCAGTTGTTGAGTGGGAAGCAGGCCTTCGAGGGGCAGGTGATGGAGGCGGTGGTGCAGGAGATCGCGGCCATCAAACGCGGCCATGCGCTCAACGTGCTGCTCGTGAGTTCGGGCGCCGTGGGTTGCGGCATGAACGCGCTCGGTATCCAGCAATACCCGAAGAGCCTGCCCGAGCGCCAGGCCGTGGCCGCGGTGGGCCAGGCGACGCTCATGCACTACTATGAGACGCTGCTGAACACGTACGGTGATGGCCTGCGCACGGCCCAGGTGCTGCTCTCGTGGGCGGACCTCGATAACCGCCGCAGCTACCTCAATGTGCGCAACACGATCAACACCCTGTTCGAGATGAAGCGGGTGATCCCCATCGTGAACGAAAACGACTCGACCGCCGTCGAGGAGTTGTGCTTCGGCGACAACGACACGCTGGCCGCCAAGATTGCCGCCAAGATCAACGCGGATCTGCTGATCATCCTCTCCGATGTGGACGGCCTCTACGACAATGAGCCCGGGCAGGAGGGGAGCCGGCTCATCCGGCATGTGACGGAAATAACCCCGGAAATCGAAGCGAGTGCCGGGGGCGCCGGCAGCGCGGCGGCCACCGGCGGCATGCGCACCAAGCTCGAGGCCGCGCGGATTGCGTCGGCGGCGGGCGTGGGCTCGGTCATCGCCAACGGCCACACACCCGAGATCATTCACAGGGTGCTCGCCGGCACGGCGGATTGTACCCACTTCGCACCCGGCGCTTCGACCTTGTCGCACCGCAAGCGCTGGATAGCCTTCGGGCGCGCGGCCCAGGGCAAACTGCATGTGGATACGGGGGCCGCGCGGGCACTCACTACCCAAGGGAAAAGCCTGCTCGCGGCGGGAATACGCAACGTCGAAGGCACGTTCGATGTGGGCGCCGCCGTGGCCGTGGTCGGCCCCGAGGGCCGCACCATCGCGCGTGCGTTGGTGAACTACACGAGCGACGATATCGCGCGGATAATGGGCCATAAGAGCAAGGAAATCGCGGACATTCTGGGCCGGAAAGACTTTGACGAAGTGGCGCACCGGGACAATATGGTCGTACTTTAAGCACCCAAAATTTCGAGTTTTGCGTGATCTCGCGCACGCGTACCCCTTAGTATACGTGAATTTCACAAGCTCGCTTGCAAATTCGTTCCAATCGTGCTAACGTGCAGGTGCAGGACCGCTGGTGGGAACGGTTCCGGACAGGAAGTCGGGGCCGTTTTGTCTTTTCTAGCGGCGAGGCCCGGTGGTTCTGAGAGGACACCGGTGTGGCTTGTGAGCACAGCGCAAGGCAGTTTACTGCCTTGCAGGTAGTAAAGGAATGGATCGTTTCATGAGCGTCTTAACGCAGGATCGGGCTCCTTCTATTCCCGCGATTGTCGCGCGGTATCCCGCAAACCGCGGCAGCCTCATTCCCATTCTCCAGGATATCCAGGCGGCGCAAGGCTATCTTTCTGAAACGGCCGTCACCGAACTGGAAGGGCTGCTGGACATCTCGGCCAACGAGATTTTTGGTGTGGCCACCTTCTATACCCAGTTTCGCTTCGTGCCGCCGGCCAAACACACCATCCAGGTGTGTCAGGGAACGGCGTGTCACGTGCGCGGCGGCAAGGCCGTGCTGGATGAGTTTGAGCGGCGGCTCAACATTGTGGCGGGCGAATCGACCGAAGACGGCCAGTTTGCCCTCGAGCGGGTGGCATGCCTGGGCTGCTGCGCTCTGGCGCCGGTGGTCGCCGTCGATGGGACGGTGCATGCCGAGGTCTCGCCCAAGCGCGTGCCCAAGATTCTCGCCCAATACAAGTAACGACTAGCATCCGGCGGCCGGGTTCTTTGAGCCCAGCGCCCCGAACCACGCCGCGGAGACAGGCCTACTATGCAGACCACGGACAATCTTCTTCTAAACCAGCACAAGAGGGGAAGCGCCCCATGAATACGCTGCAAGAAGCTTTCGGCCAAGCCCGGGCGGAATGGGATGCCCTTGAGGCGAGTGACCACCCCATTTTTTTCGTCGGCGCTGCCACATGCGGCCAGGCCGCGGGCGCGGGCGATGTCATCGACACGCTGAACACGGAAATTGCGGCGCGTGAACTCGATGCGGCGGTGGTCGAGGTGGGCTGTCTTGGTCCATGCTCGCTCGAGCCGCTGGTGATCGTGCACAAGCCCGGTGCGCCGCGCATTTGTTATGGCCAGGTTACGGCGAAGAGGGCGGTGCGGATTCTCGACGAACATGTGCTTGGCAGCAATCCGTGCGCCGAACTCGCCCTCGGCGCCATGACCGGCGCTCCGCTGGACGGCATCCGGCCGTTCACCGAACACCCCATGATCGACGGGCAAGTGCGCAATATCCTGCGGCACTGCGGCCAGATCGATCCCGAGAATGTGAATCATTACCTTGCCCACGACGGTTACCGCGGGTTCCTGCGCGCGCTGGAGATCGGAGATGACGCCGTGCTCGAGGAGGTCAAGCAGGCCGGGCTGCGCGGCCGCGGCGGGGCTGGGTTTCCCACTTGGCGCAAGTGGAGCTTCTGCCGCGGTGCCGAGGGCAGCACCAAGTACCTCATTTGCAACGCCGACGAGGGGGATCCGGGGGCGTTTATGAACCGGTCGGTCATCGAAGGCGATCCGCACGCCGTGCTCGAGGGCATGCTCATTGCTGGCTACTGTCTCGGGGCTAGCGAGGGCATTGTCTACTGCCGCGCCGAATACCCACTGGCCATTCGCCGGCTCGAGACCGCTATCCGCCAGATGCACGATCTCGGCGTGCTTGGCGAGGACATCCTCGGTTCGGGTTTTCACTTCGATATTCACATCAAGAAAGGCGCGGGCGCGTTCGTGTGCGGTGAAGAAACCGCGCTCATCGCGTCGATAGAAGGCCGCCGCGGCATGCCCCAGCCGCGCCCGCCGTTTCCCGCCGTGAGCGGGCTGTGGGGCAAGCCGACGGTCATCCAGAATGTCGAGTCGCTGGCGAACCTGCCGCTCATCCTGCACCGGGGCGCCGGCTGGTACACCCAGTTCGGCACGGAGAATTGCCCGGGCACGAAGACCTTTGCCCTCGCGGGAAAAATCAACCGGACCGGGCTCATCGAGGTGCCGCTGGGCACGCCGTTGCGCACGGTGATTGAACAGATCGGCGGCGGTATCCCCGGCGGCAAAGCGTTCAAGGCCGTGCAGACCGGCGGGCCCTCAGGCGGCTGTATTCCGGCGGACAAGCTGGATCTGCCCGTGGACTACGAATCACTCACCGCCGCGGGCGCCATCATGGGGTCCGGCGGCATGATTGTGCTGGATGAGGATACCTGCGTCGTCGATCTGGCAAAGTTCTTCTTGAACTTCACCCAGGAAGAATCGTGCGGCAAGTGCGGACCATGCCGCGTAGGCACGCGCGCTATGCTCGGCATTCTCACGCGCATCGCTTCGGGCGAGGGCACGCTGAAAGACCTCGACACGCTCGAGGAAATTGCCGCCACGGTGAAGAGCGGGTCGCTTTGCGGTCTCGGGCAGACCGCCCCGAACCCCGTACTCACCACGCTGCGCTATTTCCGCGACGAGTATGTGGCCCATATCGAGAAGGGGCAGTGCGCGGCTTTCGTATGCAGTGATCTCATCGAATACCACATTGACAGCGAGCGTTGCGAGGGCTGCGGGGCGTGCGCCAGAGGCTGCCCCGTGGACGCCATCTCGGGGGAGAAAGGCGCTGCCTATGTTATCGATCAGGAACGGTGCACCCATTGCGGTACCTGCCTCACCCGGTGCCCGCCCACGTCGGCGGCCATTTACCGGGTGAGCGGCGGCCTCGTGCGCACCGAGCCGCGCAAAGAAAAGAAGCAACGGACCGCCACGTGAACAAGGAGCGTGATACCGTGAACCTGACGATAGACGGACAGACCGTGGAAGCGCACGACGGCGAATCGGTGCTCGAGTGCGCCCTGCGGCATGACATTCAGATACCGCACCTGTGCAACCACCCGGATCTGCCGCCCTTCGGCGCGTGCCGCTTGTGTGTGGTCGAGATCGAGAACATGCGCGGCTATCCCACCTCGTGCACTACCCCGGCCACGGAAGGGATGGTGGTGCACACAGACTCCGCCGAACTTCAGAAGCTGCGGCGTAATGTGCTCGCGCTCATGATGGTTGAACATCCGAACGCCTGTCTCACCTGCGGCAAACGGGAGTTGTGCGAGGCGTATCGGCCGTCGGCGGAGAAAGTGGGCCGCACCACCGGCTGCCACACGTGCAATAACAAAGAAGTGTGCGAGGTGCGCGTCCTTTCTGAGGAACTTTCTCTGACTGAGATCCCCGTGGCGCCCATGTATGCCGCGCGGCCGCTCGACCGGTCGAACCCGTTTATCGACCGCGACCTCAACCTGTGTATCCTCTGCGGCCGCTGCGTACGCATCTGCAAGCACCAGCAAGGGCATGGGGTGATCGACTTCATCAACCGCAGCGGCAAGACCTACATCGGTGAGGCCTTCGACCGCTCGCTCGAGGAAGCGGGCTGCACGTTCTGCGGGTCGTGCGTGGACGTGTGCCCCACGGGCAGCCTGGCCGACCGCTACGCCAAGTGGCACGGCCGCCCGGAACAGACCACCGCCTCGACCTGCATCTTCTGCGACGCCGCTTGCGCCCTCTCCTTCGGGGCGAACGAAGGCAAGCTCACCGGTGCGCACGCGCTCAACACGGACAAGCCGGTGTGTCTGCTCGGACGCTTCGGCATACCCGAGTTTCTCAACGGGAAGGAACGCCTGCGCATGCCCTTGCGGCGGGTCGAGAACGTGCTGCGCGAGACCCCGTGGGAGGAGATGCTCCCCTACCTCGCGGAGCATCTGAAACCCTACCAGAACGATGGTTTCGCCTTCATCTGCGACACATCCAGCACGCTCGAGGAGCGCCACCTCTTCAAGAAGTTCACCAACGAGGTCATGGGCTCCGAACACTATCTCGAGCTTCAACCCGAGGCGGATGGCACGGTGAGCGGGCAACTGCCGGAAGGTACGAAGGCCGCCATTGTCACCGGAGATTTCATCGACCCGGCGGCGCTCGAGGACCTCGACTTCCTGGTCGTGCAGGATTGCTACCCCTCGCGGCTCCACGCCCGGGCGGACGCCGTGCTGCCGGCGGCCATCTTCGCGGAGACGCAAGGCACGGTGACTGACGGCGAGGGCGTGCCGCGCCCGCTGCGCCAGGCCTGTGAAGCGCCGGGGCAGGCACGGCCCGAGTGGTGGATCGTGAGTGGAATCGCGCAGGCCATGGATGCCCAAGGCTGGAACTATGAAGACCCCGCGACCCTCTTCGCCGAACTCGGTATCGAGGAAGCGGCTCTGCGCATCGAGCGCGATGCGGCGCCCGCGCCCGCGCTCGACTGGAAGCTTGCGCGCACCCATTTCCGCGGGCACACGCTGGCGGAAAAGTTGCCCGGCCTGCGTGCGCTGGGCAAGGGCGGCAACGGCGCCGCCACCGACCGCGTGCCGGCGCAAGAAGACGAACACGCGCGTTTCGGCATCGTGCGCAAGCGTGAGATCGCCCCGAACACCCACGAGATCGTTATCGACGCCCCCAACGTCGCTAGAAAGGCACAGCCCGGGCAGTTCATCATCCTGATGGCGGACGACCGGTCCGAGCGCGTGCCCTATACGTTGTGCGACTGGGACGCCACGGCCGGCACCGTTACCATCGTCGTGCTCGAGAAGGGCCAGTCCAGCCGTAAACTCATCCTCATGCACGAGGGCCAGCACCTCGCGCACCTCGTCGGTCCCCTGGGGGTTCCGCTCGAGATCAAGAAGTACGGCACCGTGGCGCTGGCCGGCGGCTGCTACGGCATCGGCGGCATCGTTTCGATTGCCAAGGCGATGAAGGAAGCCGGCAACGAGGTTATCGCTGTCACAGAGGCGCGCAGCCATTACCTCCACTATTTCAAGGAAGAACTGGCCGGCGCTTCCGACGAATTTATCGTGACCACCGTGGACGGCTCGTCCGGCGTGAAGGGCCACGCAGTGGACGCCATTGAACAGATGCTCGAAAATGGGCGACAGATCGACTGCGTGGTCGCCATCGGCTGCCCGTTCATGATGATGATCACCAGCGATGCGACGCGCCCCTACGGCGTGAAGACTTGGACCTCGCTGAACCCGATCATGGTCGACGGCACGGGCATGTGCGGCGCGTGCCGCCTCTCCGTGGGCGGCGATACGAAGTTTGCCTGCGTCGACGGTCCCTTCTTCGACGGCCACCAGGTCGACTGGTACGAGGTGCGCGACCGGCGCACGGCCTACGCCGCGCAAGAGATCGAGGCCGTCGGCCGCACGGAGCCGGTCGCTCCGGTAACGCACGAAAAACACGGCAGTTGTTTCTGCAGCACAAAATGAGGACTAGCAATGTGGCGCCGTGCATTGATCACTATGCACCAGCAAGAAGCTGAGCAAACAAGGGGACTGTCCTCGCGAGTCCGCGAGCAGGGACTGATCACTGTGCACCAGCAAGAAGCTGAGCAAACAAAGGGACTGTCCTCGCGAGTCCGCG
>CAZMVU010000116.1:0-15099 GCA_964569295.1 uncultured Nitrospirales bacterium | reverse complement strand
CCTCACCCTCACCCTCACCCTCACCCTCACCCTCACCCTCACCTTCACCTTCACCTTCACCTTCAGCGCCACAATTGTCTTCCACCTCCACCGTCCGGGTCGCCTGGGGGGCCGGATTGCCTGCGCTGTCGCTCACATCATAGGTAATCGTGTAGGTACCGGGCGTGTCCGTATCGACTGTGTCACCGCCAACCACGACGCTCGCAGTCAAATCGCCGCCGCAAGTGTCCGACGCCGTCGCGCCGGGATCCGTGAACGTACCGCCGCACTCCACTGTCATGCTGGCACTGCCGTTCAGGGTGATGGCAGGCGGCGTGGTGTCTTCCACCTCCACCGTCCGCGAGACGCCGGGAGCGCTGGCTCCATCGCTGTCCTGTACATTGTACGTTATGACATACACCCCCGGCGTTGTGGTGTCAACGGTATCCCCGCCGGCAACCACGTCATCGGACAGATCGCCGTCTTCGACATCACTGGCGGCAACACCCGGATCATTCCAAACGTCGCCGCATTCCAACGTGATGGTTTCCGCGCCAATAATCGCGAGGCTTGGCGGGTCATTGACCGGCTCGACCGTCACGTTGACCGTGATGGTGTCGGTCTCCGTGCCGTCGCTTACCTGGACCTCGAAGCTGTCGCTACCGTTATAATTCGCGGCCGGCTCATAAGTGAAGATTTCAGGCGCCGCACCGGTTCCGGAAACCTCCGCGGCACCATGCGCCGGGGCCGCCGAAACCGACCAGCTCAAGTCTTGTTCCGCATCCGGATCGCTTGCTGTAAGCACTGGCGTACTCCAACCCGTCGGGCTCCCATCCTCGGACATAGTCACCGCCATCGGGCCAGTCTGGTCAATGACCGGCGCATCATTCACCGCTTCCACCGTCACATTCACCGTGATGGTCGCCGTCTCCGTGCCATCGCTTACCTGGACCTCGAAGCTGTCGCTACCGTTCCAGTCGGCATCGGGCGCGTAGGTGAAGGTTGTGGGCGAGGCGCCCGTACCCGAGACCGTCGCAGTGCCGTTGCTGGCCGGGCTCGAAACGCTCCAGGTGAGCGTGTCACCGGCGTCGGGGTCGGTCGCGCTGACAGTTGGTGCGCTCCACGCCGTCGGGCTGCCGTCCTCGCTCATCGTCACCGCCAACGGGCCGGTCTGCTCGATGACCGGCGCGTCATTCACCGCTTCCACCGTCACGTTCACCACCACGGTGTCCGTGCCGCCGTTGCCGTCCGAGACCTGGACCTCGAAGCTGTCCGCGCCCGCGTAGTCGGCATCCGGCGCATAGGTAATCGCCATCTCCGTGCCGGTTCCAGGCGCCGTTACATTGGCCAGGCCGTGTGAAGCGGCGCTCGAGATGCTCCAGGTCAGCGGCGTGTCGTCTTCGGGGTCCCCGGCGTAGAGCGTGAGGTCAAAGGCCGTTGGGTCGCCGTCCTCGGACATGGTTACCGAAACGGAATCACCGGCATCCACGCCACGGGCGTACGCAAATTTCTGGATGCGGTGGTTGTTCTTATCCGCGACATAGACATTGCCCACGCTGTCCACGGCAACGCCAGTGGGACGATTGAACTGGCCGTCGTCCGCCCCGATCGCGCCCCACTTGGTCAAGAAATTGCCATCGGTATCGAACTTCTGGATGCGGTTGTTCGCGGTGTCGGCGACATAGACATTGCCCGATCCGCCCACCGAGACGCCCTGGGGCGTAGCGAACTGGCCATCCCCCGCCCCGAGGGAGCCCCACTTCGCAAGGAAACCGCCGGCGGCATCGAACTTCTGGATACGGTTGTTCGCGGCGTCTGCGACATAGACATTGCCCGCGCCGTCCACCACGACGCCAGAGGGATTTGTGAGCTCGCCATCGCCTGATCCTTCCGAGCCCCACTTCGTGAGGAAGTTGCCGGACGAATCGAACTTCTGAATGCGATGGTTGAGCGTGTCTGCGGCATAGACATTGCCCGCGCCGTCCACCGCGACGCCAAAGGGAAGACCGAACTCGCCGTCGCCTGAACCGTTCGATCCCCACTTGGTCAAGAAATTGCCGTCCGCATCGAACTTCTGAATGCGGTTGTTATAGGTGTCGGAGACATAGACATTGCCCGCGCCGTCCGCCGAGACGCCCATGGGGTAAGAGAACTCGCCGTCGCCCGTGCCTCCCGAGCCCCACTGTGTGATGAAGCTGCCGTCCGAATCGAACTTCTGGATGCGGAGGTTGTTGGTGTCGGCGACATAGACATTGCCCGCGCCGTCTACCGCGACGCCATCGGGCACAGAGAACTCGCCGTCGCCCGTACCGCTGACACCCCATTTCGCATCGAAGACCCAACTCGCCTCCGTGGTGAACAGCGCCGGCGGGTCGTTGACCGCTTCCACCGTCACATCAACCACAACGCTATCCGTAGCATCGCCGTCGCTCACCTGCACCGCGAAACTGTCCGAGCCGTTCCAGTCCGCATCCGGCATGTAATCGAAGGTTGTGGGCGACGCGCCCGTGCCGGAGACCGTGGCCGTGCCGTTGGCGGCGGCGCTCGAGACGCTCCACGTCAGCGTGTCACCGGCGTCGGCGTCCGTAGCACTCACTGCCGGCGCGCTCCACGCTGTCGGGTCGCCGTCTTCGCTCATCGTCACCGCCAGCGGGCCGGCCTGCTCGATGACCGGCGCGTCGTTCACCGCTTCCACCGTCACCTCGACCGTGATCGTTGCTGTCTCCGTGCCGTCGCTTACCTGCACAACGAAACTGTCGCTGCCGTTCCAGTCCGCATCCGGCACGTAATCGAAGGTCGTGGGCGAGGGGCCTGTCCCGGAGACCGTGGCCGTGCCGTTGGCGGCGGCGCTCGAGACGCTCCACGTCAGCGTGTCACCGGCGTCGGCGTCCGTAGCACTCACTGCCGGCGCGCTCCACGCTGTCGGGTCGCCGTCCTCGCTCATCGTCACCGCGAGCGGGCCGGTCTGGTCGATGACCGGGGGATCATTCACAGCCTCCACCGTCACGTTCACCGTGATGGTGTCGGTGCCGCCGTTGCCGTCGCTTACCTGCACCTCGAGGCTGTCCGATCCGTTCCAATCGGCATCCGGCGCGTAGTCGAACGTCGTGGGCGAGGCGCCCGTGCCGGAGACCGTCGCGGTGCCGTTCGAGGCCGCGCTTGCCACGCTCCAGGTCAGCGTGTCGCCTGTATTTGGGTCGGTGGCGCTCAGGGTCGGCGCGGCCCAGGCCGTGGGGCTGCCGTCCTCGCTCATGGTGACCGCCAGCGGCCCGGTCTGATCGATTACCGGGGGCGCCAGGAAGTCCGCTCGAATGGTGTGGTCGCTGAGGACGTTGCTGAACGTGTAGGCCGATGGCGTGCCCACGCTGGCGCCGTCCACCAGCACATCGGTGAGCGTTGCGCCCGTGTCCGGACTGATATCGAAGGATTGGTCACCGCCGCTATCCACTGAGATACTACCGGCAGGGGTGATAGAGCCGCCGCCGCCTGTTGTGGCGGTGATGGTGTAACTCGCCTGTTCCGGCGCAAACAAGGCTTCGAGCGTGTGCGGCGCGTTCACGTTGTTAAACACATACTGGGTCAACGCGCCCACGGATGCGCCATCGACCAGCACATCGCTCACGTTATTGCCGGAATCGGCGGTGATAGTGACGGTAAGGTTGTCTCCCGCGTCGACTTCGGTATCGCCCGCCGGACTCACCGAACCATTGGAACCGGCCGAGGTGGTGATGGTGTAGGTAGCCGCGTCGGCCGCGAAGGTGGCCTCGATGGTGTGGCCGGCCTGTACGTTCGAGAACAGGTAGTCCGACACCGCCCCCACAGAGGCGCCGTCGACCCGCACGTCGGTGATATTGTAGCCGGTGTCCGGGGTAATGCCGAACACCTGGTCGGCACCCTCATCCACGGTTACTGTACCGGCGGGCGCGATGCTGCCGCCCGTGCCGGCCGTTGCCTCGATATCGTAGGTAACGGCGTCGGCCTCGAACGTCGCATCGATGGTGTGGTTGGTCTGCACATTGGTGAAGGTGTACGTCCCGAGCGGCCCCTGCGCCACGCCGTCGACCACGGTGTTCTTGATGTGATAGCCGGAATCCGCGGTGATGCTGAATGCCTGCGACCCGCCCTGGGTCACCGAAACGGTTCCGGCAGGGGAGATGCTGCCGCCGGTGCCGGCATTTGCGGTGATGACGTGGCTGGCGGCGTCCGCTTCGAAAGTCACGTGGATGGTGTGGTCCGTGAGCACATTAGCGAATGTGTAGCTGTCGAGCGCGCCCTGTGCGGCGCCGTCCACGGAAACCGTGGCGACATGGTATCCGCTGGCAGGCGTGAAGGTGAAGGGCTGGTCATCGCCCGACGCCACGGACACGCTGCCGGACGGCGTGATCGTGCCGTTGAGGCCGGCCGTCGCGCTGATGGTGTAGTTCGCGGCATCTTCCGCGAAGACGGCCCGCACCGTGTGGTCCGTACGCACATTGGTAAACGTATAGCTGCCAATTGCCCCCTGCGCCACGCCGTCGACCCATACTTCGGCCATGTGGGCGCCGGGGTCGGGTTGAAAGTCGATGGTCTGGCTGGCACCGTCGGCCACCATCAGGCTGCCCGTGGGCACGGCCGCCCCCGGCCCCTCGGTGGTCACCACGATGTTGTACTCGGCGGCATCCTCTTCGAATCCCACCGTGATGGTATGGTCCGCCTGCACATCGCTGAAGGTATAGTCGGCCGGCGCACCCACGCTGCTCCCATCCACGAAGACTTCGCCTACGTGATAGCCGGTGTCGGGCGTGAAGGTGTAGGTCTTGCTGCGGCCCAGGAGGATCTCCGTCACCCCCGCATCGCTGATGGCGCCGTTCGCCAGGGCATTCGCCGTGATGGTGAGGTTGCTGATGAAGGTGCGGTCGCCCTGCTCCGTGGTGGTGGCGGACTGGTCGGTGGCGTTTACGGCGCGCACCCGGTAGAAATGCGCCGTGTTTGAAGTGAGCCCCGTGTCGTAATAAGACTCTGCGTCCGCCGCCGTGGTATCGACCAGATTGTACGGTCCTGTGACCGTAGTGGCCCGCTCCACCTCGAAGCCGGTCTCGTTGCCCGAGTTGTCCGCCCAGCCGAGGTCGATCTGGTTGGCGCCCACAGCGGTCACGGTGAAATCAGTCGGTTCATAGATGGCCGGCGCTGTGATCGTTTCGTCCAGGTCACCCAATGTGCCGTTGTCGGTGGCGGTAATGCTGCCGGTAGACTCGGTGTATTGCAGGCGCACCGTTTCCCCGCCGACAATGGGCGTGGTGACCGTAAGCCGTATTTCGGAAGCGTCGGTGGGGTGGAGCGCAGCCGCGGCAGGCGCGTTGTTGCTGCCGTCCACGGTGACCGTGAATTCGCCGTGCTTGCCCGCCGGGTCGTCCATGGCCTTGCTGAAGCGCAACGCCAGCTTCCCACCCTGCTCGACGGGGAGCAGTTCCACGAGCGACGGCGGCACCGGCAGGGTGACATTGATGACCACAAGCGCCGACGGCTCGAGGCTCGGCGCCGTGTCGTCGGTCACGGAGAAGTTGAAATCGCCCTGGTTCGTCCCGGCGCCGGCGTCGGTCCGGTAGATGACACGGGCCTCGGCGTCGGTGACCATGGTGGGCGCACTGGTAATCTCCGGTCCGCGGCTTCCCCCGTCGTACTGGTAAAGCGTACCCACGGCGGGCAGGCTCTCGATGGAAAAGGTGCGGTCGCCCTCGCCGCCGGTCGCGCCGAGGTCGACCACCTTGTCGTTGCCGTCCACCGCCCACACCGTCTGCGGCGTGGCGGCCAAGGGCGGGTCGGTGCTGGTGGTGAACTTATGAATCTCTGACCAGGTGTTGCCCGAGGCGTTTTCAGCATACACCGCCCAGTAGTAGGTCTTGTCGGGGGGAAATTCGTCGTTCTCGTTGAGCAGGTTTGTCTTGGCGTCGCTGCTGAAATCCGCCGGCTCCAGCGTCAACTGGTCCGGGTCGGTGACCACCGTGTCATAGACCGTGCTCCAGTGGGAGCTGTCGGAAAAGGTGTCTTCGTTCGCGATCTTGAAGCGGTAGGAAACCACATTGTCCGGCTTGCTCCACATGAAGGTCGGGTTGACCGCGACAATCGAATCTTGCCCCGGGCTCACCAGCGTGGGGATCGTGGGCCGCGGCACCGCGATGTCCTTCTCGAGCAGGATGCCTTCATACAGCGCCGTGTCGTCGTGGGTGTAGTCGCTGGTGTCGGAAGGGGCCGTCGGCGTGAAGCGGATCGCCATCTCACTCGCCACCGAATCCACCGTGTTGCACGAGTATTGCACGGCCGTGCTGCCGTCGCCCTTGTTCAGGCCGATGGTGGCGCTGTTGCCGCTGGCGCGCGGGTTCGACACGTCCACCAGGTTGCGGTATTGCACCTGAATTTCGTTGGAGGTCTCGTAGAGGATGACCGTGTACGTGCCCAGCACATAACTGCGCGCGAAGAAGCCGATGTTGTTGTACTGCACCACGCACTTGCGGTTCGGCGCCGTGCCGATGGTCTTGTGCAGGATCATCCCGGCCAGGGCCTGCTCACTCACCACCGTGTCGTCCCAGAAGGGCGCGATAATCGGGTAGCCCTCCGCGTCAGTGGTCGGGAAGCAACTGTTGCTGTAATCGCCAGTTCCCGGTGTGCCCAGCCCCAACAACCCATTCGACGTAGGCCACATCTTCGTGTAGTCGGTGCCGAAGAAGGAGAATGTGAACCCGATGTCGAAGCCCGGCCCGCTATACCCGCCATTGGGCTCACCGTACCAATAGTCATCGTAGTAGTTGTCGGTCGTGTTCTCAACAACCAGGTCGCCCTGGTAGCGCACCTCTTCCGGCAAGCCCAAGGCCGGTGCACAGACCAGGACCGCGGCAAACGCCAGGGCACAAATAACGCCGTAGCGCCACGCCGGCTGGCGGTACGCACCGACCGGACGCCCGTGCACGAAGCCGGACGGACCGCTGCCCCCAACCGTGTTCAGCAGAAACAATTCGCTGGTTTGCCGCTTGCCGCCCTTACTTGTCATAGCTCAGTTCTCCATTTCATAAAAGAGTCGGGGTGCGCACATCGAACAGGGGCCGGTACACACCGAAAAAAAACAGCGGGTTGCTTCCGCGCTTCACTGCGCGAAACAGCAATCACCGCGTTTCCGGCTAAGCCCCGTAACCACGCACGCCCACCAACACATCATTCGCCGTGCCCGTTTTCACAATTACTGCAGCAGCCCGACCCAATAAGTCTGACCAAAAATCTGCATTCAAGCTACGATAACAGCTTTTTCCCATAAATTGCAAGCAGACTTACCCCAAAATTCCCGCCCGCACGGCATAACACGGCTGCCAAGTAAGCGTATTTCAAGCGTTGGCCGGCGCAATCTGGTGGGGTGCGTCATAGAATTGCAATAGCGCAATCCTCGATGCCCGGCCTGGCAGTGCGCTGGCGCCACGAATAGCCGTGTCAATGACGGCGCTTTCCAGGTATGGCGCGCTTGCCTCGGGAGCGCAACCGCCAGCACGGCTTATCGTTTGATGCCGCGGGCTCTCTTGATGCGGCTATAGGCTTCGTTCAGCGCGCGCATGGTGTCTTCATCACCGCCGCGGTCAGGGTGATGAATTTTCGCTTTGCCGCGGTAGGCCTTTTCGACGTCTTCCCATTTCGCGGAGGGAGACAGCCCGAGCATGCGGTAGCACATGTCCACATCGGAAGGCGCGGCCCCGCTGCCGCCGCGGCCTTCCGGCTCCTCGACTTGTTCACCGCGCAATTCGCGTAGTGCGCGCATGACCGCCGGCCAAAGGCCGCTGATGCTCAGCAGCACAATGACAGCCACAAGCATCATGAACTCCTGGAAGCCGGTGGTTCCAAACATGGCGTGTGCTAACTCCGATCGTCGTCGTCGAACTTGAATATATTGTCCACGGCCTTGCCCACGTTGTCCAGGTTCTTGTTCCGCTTCTTCCCGCCCCGCACAGGCCGTGCGCGCAGGCGGCGTTCGCGGCGCCAGGCGTTCCATCGCGGCAGCAGCTTCATGTACGCATAACCGAAAGCCATGCCGCCGAAGTGCGTGGGCACGGAAACCGTGGTCTCCATGAGCGCGTAGAGGACGTTGATCACAATCAGGATGAGCAATAATGCCCGGCCGTTGATGGGGACCGGGAACGGAAACAGGAAGTACTGGCGATCGAGGTCGATGACGACAAATGCCACGACCACACCCATCACCGCGCCGCTGGCCCCCGTAACAGAGGGCATCGCCTGGCCGGAGAAGATCGCGAGGCTGTCGGGTACCAGGTTGGCCAGCACGGCCACCACCCCACACACGATGTAGAAGCGAAAGAACTGCGGCGTGCCCAGTGCCCGCTCGAGACCGGGGCCGAAGAAGAAGAGCAGCAGCATATTCCAGAAAAGGTGCGAGAGTCCACCATGCAGGAACTGGTAGGTAAGCGGCTTCCAAACCTGCCCGGACAGGAACAGATCCGACTGGTAGCCGAGCACGGTATTCAGCGCGACGCCACCAGGCAGGTGATCCGGATAGAAACCGCTGAACTGCCCAAGCAGCGGATCAAGCCACCAACTCAAAGGGATATCGAGCACCAACTGCACCGCGAAGATCGCGATGTTCAACAGGATGAGCCGCTGCACCGCCCAAGTGATCGCGGGCCGCGCAAAGCGGAACCGGGGCTGCTCGAACTGCTGGTAATACTGTTGACTCATGCTCTCCTGCCTGGAACAGACCTGCCTCCAGACGCCGCACAGAGAAGGCGGCGCTGCCGGCGCGCATTATAGTATATCGCCCGGGGGCAATGCCCGGATGGCGTGACGGCGCCGCCCTACTCGACCAGGACTGCACGCAGGGGAAAGGAGGGTACCGCGCCCCAGCGGCTATAGGGATAATAGCGGAAACGCACCCGGCCAACGATCGCCTGCTGCGCGTAGGTTTCCTTGGACAGGTGGGTATCGTAGCTGACGTTGCGGTTGTCGCCCAACACAAACACATGGCCTTCCGGTACACGCGTCGGCTCGAGCATGTATTCCATCGGCTCGGCAATGTACGGCTCGGAAGCGTAGACCTCGTTCACGAAGAGGGCGCCGTCCACCACCATCGCCTGGTCGCCGCCCTGGGCGACTATGCGCTTCACAATATAGCCGTCGGGCGTGTCGATAACGACAACGTCGCCACGCGCATAATCCCTCTGTTTAAGTGTGACGAGGTGGTCGCCCTCGAGCAGGGTAGGCCGCATGCTTCCCGAGGGTACCTCGAAAAAGCGCATGCCGCGCACGCCAAACAAATACACGCACACCACCGCCAGCACCACAATGACGGCGGTACCGCCCGCCTGTCCCAACAGCAATTTGCCAAAACTGTGCTTCGCCATACATCAAAACTCCGCGCCGGATTCAAGCTCGCGTAAGACCACCTGCGCATCCTCGGCTTCCGGCCGGATGCGCAACGCCTCGCGAATGCAGCGCTGCGCCTGGGCGCGCCCCTCTGCCCAAATCCATGCCCGGCCTTCGTTCAGCCACGTGTAGTATAGGTCGTCAAGGTTATCGGCGTATGGGCGCGCCTCCTGCCACGCTGCCGCCGCGTTCCCCCAGTCTATGTCTACCTCGAACTCGGTGGCAGCAAAAAAATTCACCGCATAGTTCTGCCGGATAGCGAAATCGTGCGGCGCCCTGTCCACGGCCTTAATGCTCGCACGCATAAGCTGTTTATACAGCTTCTTCGGACTCCAGCCGCGCACTTCTTGAACCCGGTCCGCTTCAAGCACGTACACGTTCGACAGGTTGTAGTAGAAGTCTGCGTTGTCCTTCTCCGCTTTGATGGCGTCCTCGAGCAGGGGCAACCCCATCTTCACGTTGCCGGTGCTGCAATAATGCATGCCCAGGTTCGCCTGCGCACTAGGCAGATCCGGATCTTCCGCCAGCGCCCGGCGCCACGCCAGCACGGCCTCCCGGCCACCGCCCAGCCAGTCGCTTATCAACTCGCCATGGTAATTGTGCAGACGCGCGTTGTTCGGGAAATGACATAGACCGAAGCGATAGGCCTGATGTATGGTCTCGATGAGGTCCTCCGCTTCCTCCAGCAGCGCTTCCGTACCCGCCGCATCGCCTGCCTCCTCACGCACCGCCGCGCGGCGCAACAGTAGCCGGGCCCGCTTGTCGTAGCGGTTGTCCTGGGCGCGCAATGCCGATACGAAAGCATCCTCGTCGTCCAGGTATTGCTCGATTTCCGGCAGTTCCGGCGGCGCTTCAGCCGGAGCGCTATCCTTGGCCAGGGCCAGCCCCAGCATGAGCATCATCAGCATACGCATCTCCTACCCATCATCCATCCCCTGGGCGCCGGCCCGCGGCATTCGGCATCATCGGCTGCCTTATCGGGGCCCCGTGACAAGCACCGGGCGGGGCAGGCATGCAACGCATCATGACAGATGCGGGTTCTGGCGGTGCTTGTCCGTGGACTCGACAACCACCACCCCTTTCTCGGTAACCCGGTAGTACTTGGCGTCTTCCTCGAGATCGTAGCCAATAACCGCACCCTCGGGAATGTCGACCCCTTTCTCAACAATGGCCCGGCGCAACCGCACATGCCGCCCCACATTTACCCGGTCCATAAGAATGCACTCCTCGACACTCGAATAACTGTTCACGCGCACTTCCGGCGAGAGCACTGAATCGCGCACCATGCCGCCAGACACGATGCTTCCCGACCCCACAATCGAGTCCACCGCGACACCGAAGCGCTGCCCCGTATCCGCGAAGACGAACTTCGCGGGGGGAAGCTGGGGCATGTAGGTGCGGATGGGCCACGCTTTGTCATAGAGATTGAAAAGCGGATCCACGGCCACCAAGTCCATGTTCGACTCCCAATACGCGTCTATCGTGCCCACGTCGCGCCAGTATTTCGCCGTCTTTCGGTTCTCATCCTGAAAGTTGTACGCGAACACCCGGTAGTCGCGAATCATCCCGGGAACGATGTTCTTGCCGAAGTCGTGTGCGCTATTGCGCTCGGCATCTTTCAATACCACATCTTTGAGCACGTCGGTATTGAAGACATATACGCCCATGGAGGCAAAGGCCATGGTGGGTTTGGCGGGCACCGGCATCGGTTCCGCCGGCTTCTCCTCGAACCCGACGACCCGGTTCCCCTTATCCACCTCGACGATGCCAAAGCGGTATCCGTCGGACACGGGCACCTCGATAGCGGCCATGGTGAGATCGGCGCCGCTCTGCTCATGGAACTCGAGCATCTTGTCGTAGTCCATCTTGTAGATGTGGTCGCCCGAGAGTATGAGCACCCGGCGGGGTGCTTCCTGGTCGATGCTGTAAAGGTTCTGGTAGATGGCATCCGCCGTGCCGCGGTACCAACTGTCGTTTACGCGCATCTGCGGCGGGATAATGTCCACGTATTCGCCATATTCCGGGCGCATCACGTTCCATGCCTGGCGGATGTGGCGCACGAGCGAGTTCGACTTGTACTGCACCAGTACATGAATGCGCCGCAAGCCGGAATTCATGCAGTTCGACAAGCTGAAGTCGATAATACGGTACATACCGCCGAAGGGAACCGCCGGCTTGGCGCGGTGTTTGGTCAGCGGATATAGACGTTCGCCCATGCCCCCGGCAAGCAAAACGGCCAGTACATCTTTCATCGGCCGGCCTCCCCCGTAATCGTCCTGATCACGCTGTTCTTTTCCCGCATGGCATTGTAACACCGAATAGTCATACCTGCCCACGCATCCCGAGGAAAGCCCGGCACGGCGCGCCATCGGCCCCGGCCAGGTGCATGGGCAGCACCACAAACTCATAGTCGCCCGGAGCAAACCCGCCCAGCCGCAAGCCCTCAACCACGAACACCTCATTGCCCAGCAGCACCTCGTGCGTCGGCCGGGCCTCTTTATACGGCGCTACCGACAGGTAGTCGACGCCCACCATACGCACACCCTCCGCCACCATGCGGCGTGCGGCATCTTCGGCCACCCCCACGAAATCCTCCTGAAACGGTGCATCATGGGGAATCCCGGCATTGCGCGTTTGCAAGAGAACGCGCGCGGGCAGCGGGCCAGCGCCGAGGTCGGCGGCATGCACGGTGTCCACCTCCGGGCACGCAATTAGGCGGGCCGGCCCGAAAAACACCGCGGAATCGACCGCATCCAGCTTTTTGCCATCCTCCATAAAATGCCAGGGCGCATCGCAATGGGTGCCCGCATGCGTCGGCAACGCAATGTACGACGTGTTGCAACTGTCGCCATCGCTGGTGCGCGAGGCGGGCTCAAAGGTGAACGGCCGATCGCCGGGCCATACGGTCATGCCCGGACGCATCGGGATGGTCACATCGTGCCAGGTAAGCGGCATGTCAATCGCTCCTTGCCACACGCTCGAGGGCTTCCGGATCAAGTATCGTGAGGCGGCGGTTCGCGAGTTCCACCAAACCCTCGGTCCGCAGGGCGTGCAAGGTGGCCGTCGTGGTTTCACGCGTCGATCCGATGAGGTTGGCGATTTCCTGGTGGGTCACGCTGATCACGGCGCCGCGGCCACCCGTTGCCTTGCGCTGGAGCCGCAGGAGGCCGGCCGCCACGCGGCTGCGCACACTGTGGAAAACGGCCTCGGAGAGCACCTGCTCGATTTCGAGCGCCCGGCTGCACAAGTTTTCCGCCACCCGCAGCGACAATGCCGGCTCGCTGGCCATGAGCCGGCGGAAGTCGTCGCACCGCATGATGCACAATGTGCTCGGTGCGAGCGCCTCCGCATACTCCTCGCGTCTGGGGCGTTGCACAAGGCATTCTTCGCCGAACAAGTCGCCCGCCACGAGATGCCGAAAGCTCAATTCGCGACCATCGTCACTCACCCGCGTGACACGTACACGTCCCCGGTAAACCCAAAACACCTGATCACACAGGTCGTTGGGAAAAAAGACAATCTGGCGGGCTTCGTACTCCCGCAGGTACACAAAGCCCTCGATACGCTCCACGAGGTATTCGTCGAAATCGTGGAAGAAGGGGGCGTCATGCAGGGAAAGACCTGTTTTACCGGGATGCTTCACACTCACTGCGCACCTACGCTACCAAGTCGACGAAACCCATTCCCTGTTCCCGGCGGCGAGCACAAACCACCGGCCTCCACACCAGTATAGGCGGAACAATAAAAAAAGTCACATTAACCGCAGCGGCGCGCACACGCCCCCCCTACCCTAACCCAAGACGATCGAGCAACGGCTCCATTGCATCTGCATTCGCCCGGATAAAAATGGCCGTAAACCGGATGAAGTAAAAGAATGCCGTGGCGAGAATCCAGGCTAGAAGCAGGTACTGACCGACCCGGGCGCCGCGTGTGCGCGTGGCGGTGCTTTGCTCATTATCCGCAATCGTCATCTTATCGAACCTCCACTACGGCAAAAACGGTGCTTCAAGTGCCCGGGCGGTTCGGCAAGACTCGCTCGCCGGAGCAGGCCGCAGGGGGGGCCTGGGGGCTTCCGGTATTGCCAGAGCCTGAACGCCCACACACCCCGCAGCATGCCCACACCGCGGGCGACATCGCGCAAGATGCCCAGAAGGAAACGTTCTTTGGTCGAGAGGGATTTAAGGGTAGCGGCACCCCGATTGCACGCGTCCACGGGTCCTTGATCCATCTGGCCTATACACCAAAGGCATTGTATTCGCCGTACACCGCCGGCACAAGCCGTGCCGGTACACGCCACAATGCACTACCATACGCATTGCACAACTCCTCCCCGGCGTCACGGCCCCCCGGCCGGGCCGGGGTTCATTGGGCGGCCTCCGGCTTCGGCCCGTACGCGTTGTTCGCCACGTTCGTATCGGCGCCCGCGCGCACCGCGTCGGCAGCCCGGGAATGCGTCACAAACCAGTTGTGGTGCACCTCGCACGTGTCTTCCGGCACGCCCCGGATGGCGATAGGCGTTTGCGGCGCGCGAAAGGTGTTGTGGTAAATCTCGATGGACGTACCCGCGACATCGGTGCCGTCGTCCCGGTCCCGTCCCCCGTGCATGTCGAAACAGTGGCTGAGCGAGGTGCCCAGTTCCACGTTGTGCCGCGCCACGTACGTGCAGCCGGACCGCCCGGTGCCCGCGATGGAATGCCGGTTCCAGTCGAACCGGTTGTACTCGATGACGGACGAGGCCGTGTTGTGCGAGATGCCGTAGCCCAGGCCGTTGTACTGGCAGTGATGGATGTAGTTGTGGTGCACATGGTGGCCGTCGCCTTTCCGCAACACCACACCGGCATGGCCGAACCCGGAAATCTCGCAGTTGTCTACCTCGAGTTCCGGGTGCTCCGCCGCGATGCCGTCCTGTGTCGGAAACTTGTAGTAATAGGTGTGTCCGTCGCCCCCCTCGCCGAACGCCCGCCGGTGATGCTCCAGGTACCGCTTCGGGTTCGGCCCCTGCAACCGCAGCCCTGTCACGCGCACGCCCGGGCCCCGCACCGAAATCATAGTGGACGTGTCCAGGGCGTCGCTGGTGAGCAGGGCGCCGGCCGAGCCGTCGTGCCCGCGGTCGCTCGCCAGCGTCACCCCCCCCGCCGCTTCCAGCACCAGCCCGTCGATATACACCAGCGTGGTGAGGTCCAGCGTCACATCGCCGGGAATGAACACCACCTCGCCCGCTTTCGCCTCCGCCAGCGCCGCGCACAACGCTTCCACCGTCTTCACCGTGTAGTCGCCACCCGTCACGATGCCGTCATAACCGGCGCCACCCCCGAGGGGACCGCGCGGGCCCGGCCGCGCCCCGTACACCTCGCCGTCAAGCTCGACCCACGTCGTATCCGCCGCCCACGCACCCGCCGCCACCAGCAACACGCCCGCCAGAAAACAACCACCCATTCGCATACCTACACACTCCCGGCTTTCAACGCAATCGTTACAACATTTTCAGCACGAACCAGCATAGCAGGAAGCCTGCACGTGTTAAATGGCGGCCGGCAAGGGGCCGGCTGGTGGAACGCGGGAACGAAAACGGGCGAGCAGAGCACGCGAAAACACCAGCATAGCGGCACGGTACTCTGTATGTGAGCCCCATCCCCCACGGGGGAGGGACGAGGGAAGAAAAAGCGTATTCCTTTAGTGCCTTAGGCACTGACTCGTATAAAGAACAACAAGAAGCTATTCGGGCAC
>CAZMVU010000115.1:0-15102 GCA_964569295.1 uncultured Nitrospirales bacterium | reverse complement strand
CTCCGTTCAGGTTTGCACCCGGCTATTGTAACGCATTCAGGTTTTTCAATCAGCCGCGTCCATACCGTGAGATTACCGGCTGCGTCCCCCAATCGTCAATCGTCAATCGTCAATCGTAAATCGTAAATCGTAAATCGGCAATCGTAAATCGCCAGCCGCCGTTTTGTGGAGATGCTCGAAACGCAGCGCGAACACGAGCGCAAAGAAATGGAAAGGAAATCACGATGACCAGGTCATGTGCAGTTCCCGGCCCTGCTCCATGCAATCGCGCAGATAGTGGTTGATCAACGTCTGGTAGGGAATCCCATGTTCTTCCGACTGCTTCTTGAAATACTCGATCACATCCGGATCGAGGCGCAGCGTCAATTGCTTCTTGAGACGCCGGGCGTAGGGATTCTTGCGGGACTTCATCTTGGAAAGGTCGTATTCCTGTTTCATGTCAAGACCTCCGATAGTGCTCGGATTCCGAGGGTGTTGCTTTGCGGGCCGAGACGATGCGGATGACCGCGTCAGCCTCCCGATAGCAGCGGCATACCAGGAGAAGCTTCAGTTGCGAACTCAGACCCAACAGAAGAAAACGGTCTTCCCAATCGGCATGCCCGTCGTCGTAAAACTCGACGGCGTGCTCGTCGAAGAAGACACTGCGCGCTTCTTCGAAGGAAACACCATGTTTCCGAAGGTTCGACCGGGCCTTCGCAGGGTCCCATTCAAAACGCAAGGCATCCATAACTACATTATAACTACACGATGCAAAAAGTGCAAGCGTGAGCAATTGACGATTTCGGATTGACGATTATTTGCGGGCGCGCGCGGTTTTGAGGGAAGCGGCAACCATCGAGAGGATTTCGTTGGCTTCTTTGCTGAGGTCCGCGACCCGGTTTTCGGGCATCAGTCCGGCTTCTACGATTAGTTCCATCCAGTAGATCGATTCGTCGCACTCCTCTTCGACGATTTTCAACTTAGCGATGAAGTCCGCCGGGGATTTCGCGCGGCAAGCCGCGCCGTAGTTCGCACCGACGGATGTTCCGCACCGGAGCAACTGCTTTCCGATTACATCCGCCGTTCGTGACCGCGGCAAAGCCTCTACCAGCCGCACAACACGCAGTCCGAAGGCTTTGGTTCGCCCCTTGAATTCGTCCGCGTTCATACCGTGAGATTACCGGCTGCGTCCCCCAATCGTCAATCGTCAATCTGAAATCGTAAATCGGCTGCTGGTCGGCGCCTTCGCGACCGCCTACGGCATCTTCAAACCCCTCATGGCGGACATGGACGATATGGCGTGGGCGACGGCCTTCTCCGGCGCGTTGTCCCAGACGGTGGCGTCCTTCAAGACAACGGGGCGGCAGATGGCGGATGCCATCAAGAATATCGGCGCGGTGGCGGCCCAACGGTGAGCGCGACGATCGTTTTACACCGCGTCCGCGCGGTGTGAAACGTATCTGTCCACGCTCTTGTTCGACCATCGGTTGTGTTCTGAATGCGCTGTAGGCCCCGACCATTGTCGGCCGAACCCCACCATAGTGTGGCTTTGACCATCTACTGGAGCAGAAAGCCTGCGGCCGCGTGCTGCAAATGCCTCCGGATCAATCGACTTACAGTTACGCGAGAAGTGCCTGAATCTCATCCGCAACGGCATCCGCACCTCCGTCCCACTGTTTGTAGAGTTTGTCCTTTAGAAGCGGGAGCTTGCCAAGCAACTCTCCAGTCTTTGCGTCCGACCCTACAACCAGAGGCAGTACCTTGGTGCTCCCATCGACTTCCCGTGCCAAGGATGCATTTAGCTCTCTTCTTGGCCAAGCCTTGTCAACCGAGTTCTCTGAAAGAACAACTACAACCAACCTAGCCCTCGAAAGCGCATGGTTAATCTTCTCCACGAACGAGTCTCCCCACTTAATGTACTTATCGTCGATAAACGCGCAGATGTCCTTTGAGGTAAGCGAATCATGAAGGGGGGTAGGCTCATCACTCGCATGACAAATGAATACGTCGAATTCTTCATGCATCTTCTTGATCTCCATGATTTGTCTTGGTGGTTCAGTATCAATGGCCGCCATACCGAGACAGAGATTCACGTAACACTTGTCGGTCGCGCCCCGAACCATCCGCACGAAGGCCAACTTCCCATAGACGACCCGTTTGAAATAGGCGGCAGCATCGAAATCGTCGTTTTCTAGGACCTCGGGGGATATTCGCCCGGCAGCAAACTTTTGGATGTATTCAATTCCGGCACGCTCAAATCCGAATTTCTTTGCGGCATGAATCATCGCTCGGATCTGACGGAGGAATTTCCGTCGCACATTGACGAACTCGTTGACAGTAAGCCCCGTGACCTCTTGGCGTACAGCCTTGGAGTGCAAGCGTGTCTTCCTCGGGTTTATGTTGAACCCTGCGGAGTGGATGGCGGTAACAAGTGCATGCTGCAGTTCAACATTGTCGGCGTCCAGCGGGGTGCCCACAAACGAGGCAATCTCGGATGGGAAGGTATTCTTGGTGGTGGATAGCGTGAGATCATCTGCAAAGCGAGAGTACTGCAGGTGGTAACGTCTGGCCAACCGGAGCATCTTTGAGTCAAGTTGCTTTGCAATCATATTTGAGATTACAGGAGAGGTCGGGGCGCCCTGGGGCAGAACGCCATTCGATGTGACTAGATGGGCCCAAATGGAGGCGGCTTTGGCGCCAACGCCGATCGCGAGGAAGAGTCCTCGGACACGACCGAAGTTGATGCAGGGATAGAAGTCCTGAATGTCGATATTCAGTATCCATTTCGCCCGCTTCTTGTGCAACGCGGCACCATCGACTATTGAACGCCCGGAAACGAAGCCAAAGACACAGGACTTGGGTTGGTAGATATGATCGAGAATACCTTTGAACTTGTTCTGGAGAATCTTGATGGCATCAGGCGGGACGGCAATAGTTCTCTTGCCCTGAGTTTTTTTCGGTATTTCGAAGGTTCTATAGCCCGCATGCCCGGGCTTAACGTAGAGCCAGTGCTTCAGATGGCCCGGATGTACCTCAAGCGCGTCCGCCACTCCTTCAAGACTGCGACTCTTCAGAAACAGCGACGATGCGGTCTTAACATCGCGGGAGAGCGTTGGTCTCGGTTTGGGAATACTCGGGAAACGCGTCATAAGAGAGCCCCCGGACCTTCGCTCTTTGTGCCCAGGCGTAAAAGCACATGGCCAGCACTCGTCAAGCCAAGAGGCAGTGGGCGAGCGTAAAGAGGAACATCTCCATTCTCTGCCGCAGGATCAACGGCAAATTTTGAAGGTCCGGGGGCAAATCCCGAAATTGCGCAAGACTTGGGCATGATGTTGGCGGTATTCACTCCTTGTCTGTGTGCCCAACAATGATTAGATGGACCCGCATAAGACGCGGGGGCTTGCTTTTCTGTCCGTATAAGACGCCTTTGGATACGCCGCCCAAAGCGCGTCAAGTTCTTGTTTCTCAATGCCTTCCCGACGGTCTGGCCGTTTAGCTCGGTGTCTTATGCGGGTCGGCATAAGAAATCCCTCACAGACCGTCCATGGGGCTGCGGACGCCCGACGGACCTCGGTTGAGAACATGAGTATAGATCATCGTGGTGCTCACGTCTTTGTGCCCCAGCAGCTCCTGAACGGTCCGAATGTCGTAGCCGCCTTCGAGCAAATGCGTGGCGAAGGAATGCCGGAAGGTATGGCAAGTGGCTCGCTTCGTCAATCCCGCCGCCGTCACAGCCTGCCGGACCGCTTTCTGAACCAGCGATTCATCCACGTGATGCCGTCCCTGCTCGCCGGTCTTGGCGTTCTTCCATCGGTTCTCTTGGGGGAACACCCACTGCCAGCGCCATTCGTTCGGCGCGTTGGGGTATTTGCGGTCCAGGGCGCCGGGCAGCATCACGCGGCCCCAGCCGTCGGCCAGATCGCGCTCGTGAATCGCCCTGACTTTCTTCAAATGCTCTTGCAGCGGAGCCTTGAGCGACTCGGGCAACATGGTAATCCGGTCTTTCGCGCCCTTGCCGTCACGCACAAGGATTTCGTTGCGGGAGAAATCAATGTCCTGCACACGCAGACGCAGGCATTCCATCAGCCGCAGCCCCGCGCCGTACATGAGCGAAGCCATGAGCCATTTGTCGCCGGTGAGGTTCGCCAAGACGGCCTTGACTTCCTCACGGGTCATGACGACGGGGAGGCGTTTGGGCTTGCGGGCGCGGATGATCTCGCCCAGGTCGCCTACTTCGCGGCCGAGGACGTGGCGGTAAAGGAAAAGCAGCGCCGACAGCGCCTGGTTCTGCGTCGAAGAACTGACTTTCTCTCCGACAGCCAGATGGGTCAGGAAGGCGTTGATTTCCGGCTCGGCCATCTCGGCGGGATGGCGGACGTTGTGAAAATGGACATAGCGCTTGACCCAATGGCAATAGGTCTGCTCGGCGCGGCGGCTGTAATGGCTCGAACGCAGAGCCTCGCGCAACTGGTCAAGCAGTTTCGGCTTGTCGGCGCTCGCAGGGGCCGGTGCAGACTTGCGCGGGGCGTTTTCTCTCAGGATTTGTGCTTGCGTTGGCTGCAACACGTTCATGCCCTTGTCTTCACTGGACTCATCCGCTTCTTCAGGCCCTTCATCCGCCGCGAAGCGAAGAACCCCATTATCACCCTTCGCACTTTGAACTTCGCACTTTGCCGTATACCCCCACCTGCCCCGCCGTCTGTGCTCGTTGTCAGAGGCATGGAAAGAAGTCTCCGCAGAATCCTACCGCCTCGGAGTGCAAATCGCAAGCCGTATCCGTATCTTTCTCGCTTTGCTACATGCCGCTGCCGGGGGCCGTGCCCGTGACCTGCCGCTCCGGCTCGTTGCCCCGGGCCAGCCGGTCATTGAAACCGCCCCCCCGGGGCCGCTCCTGACCTGCCGGTCCATCGCATGGAAATCCTGACGGAACTACGAAGCGCGCGTGCCGAAGATGAAACGAACCGGTCTGCCAGTTTCTTCTGCGCCGCGCTATTGCGTATGATGCGTGGTCAACACCCATACAACCGAATGAAGGAAAAGCCGCATGCCTCGAAGTATCGTAATCGCACTGTGTTTGACCATTTCCGCGTGCATGGCCGGTGCGGAACAGGCAGAAGACAGCCCCGAGCGGGCGGCCGCACTGCGCCCGGTGGGCTTCGTGACGCATTTCCATCTCGGCAGCTACGAGGAACTGGCCGAGGCCCCCGTGACCGCCGAGCTTTGCGACCTCATTCATTGGCGTATGGTTGGGCTCGACGAAGCCAGTCCACGCGTCGAGGATATCCAGCCGGACATGACGCACGCGGAGGAATGGCTCCCGATTCTCGAGCAAGCCGGCCGCGATGGTTTCCCCATCATCGATACGGCGGTACACCACACCAACAATCCCTGGCGCCACGCCATGACCAGCGCGCTCGGTGAGAGCATGCTGGGCGCGGCGGACGAGGAACGCACGTTCTCTTCCCTGCACTCGCCCACGTTCCGCGAGTCCGTCTTCCGCTATGTGGACCAGATGGTCCCCTGGTTCAAGGAGCACGACGGCGCGCGGGCGGTGAAGGGGTACTTCAACGGCGCCGAGTGGTTTTATCCCGCCACGCTCGATTTCAGTCCTCATGCCATGGCCGCATTCCGCGGCTGGCTGCAGGCGCAGTATGAAGACCTGGATGCGCTGAACACCGCGTGGGGTGCGGACTTTGCAGCGTGGGACGCGGTCGATGCGCCGCGCTTCGGCCCGGTGGGAGCGTGGTATGCGGCGGAGCCGGCCTGGACGCCTGACTACATGCTCGACGCTTCGTATGCGAGCGGGCACATCCCCGTGACGCCCGGCAACTACTACGAGGTTTCCGCCGCGTTTCAGGGCGAGGGCGCCGCTGGGGATTATGCCTCGCTCGATGTGCTGTTCCACAATGATGCCGGCACGCACATGGCCGGCGCCGCCGCCACGGCGGATGAAGCGCCGGAAGGTTCGGGCCGTCTCGAAGAGCGCGTGCGCGCACCGGCAGGCGCGGCCACGGCAAAGATGCTGTGCAAGCTCAACGCACCGGGAAAAGTCACCTACCGCAACCCGCAGATGACCGCAGCGGATACCGGCGCCGTGTTGACCGGTTCCGCCCCGGAGGACTGGAAACTCTCGACGCAAGGCGATGCAGCGGGGAAAATCCGCGTCGAAGACGGCGACCTCGTGATGCATCTGGAGGGCGAGGGCAAAGCGCCGCGGTTCAAGCAGTTCAACGTAGCCCTCGAAGACTGGATTGTCTTTTCCTACGAGGCCATGGCCGATTGGCTGAACACCTGCGCCGAGCGCATCAAGCGGCATGACCCCACGCGCCCCGTGGCGAGCTATGTGGGCTGCGTGTTCGGGCAGAAAGCCCAGTGGGACCTCGGTATGATGACCCAGCGGCTCGACATCAGCCTCGCGAATTCGCCGGCCATCGACGTGAATGGTATCCAGATGGCCATCGCCGGTGACGACTTCACGTGGGCCACGCACATCATCGATACGGCGCGTAAGCACGGCAAACCCGTCTGGGCAACGGACCTTATCGACTTTCCCTACGGCCACTACTCCGGTTTCCAGAACATCTACAGGGGCACGATGGCCGCCGTGCAGCACGGGCTCGACGGCGTGTTCTGGTATTGCTGGCGGGGCGTACCGGATTACTCGTACTTCGAGCGGCTGGCGGACGTGGACCGCCACCGCCTCATTCGCGATACGCGCCGCGCCATCGAGGCGGTCGAGGGCTACGAGCCGGCCGTGCGTGCGGCGCTCCTCGTGCCGATCATGCCGTACACCCTGGCGGACGAAGGCGGGCGCAAGGCCGATATGATCGACAGCGGCGGATTCTATGATCTCCTGCTCGATGCCGGCATGACCGTGGACATCGTCACCCCCTATGAGATCAGCCGCGGCGTGGCCGGCCTCGCGGATTACGAAGCCGTGTTCGTAAGCGACTGCCCAGTGCTTCCGCGGACGGCCTTCGACAAGCTGGCGGCCTATGCCGCGAACGGCGGCCGGATCATCGGCGCGGGCCGCACGCCGGCGAAAGACCTGCGCGGGGAGCCCCTGCCCGCCTTGGACGCGGACGGCGTGGTGTGGGGCGTTGAAAAGCTGGGCCGTCCCTACTGGGGCAAAGTGCACCGTGTGCAGGTGTATGGCAACACGCCGGCCATGCTGGTGGAAGCGCCCGACCCCGCCCGCACGTCCGCCAAGCGCCGCGCACTGCGTGCGCAATTGCTGGCCGGTGCGGATGAAGCGGGTTTTGCGCCGCCGGTCACCTTGCCGGAAAATACCGGGGCGGTGCATGCCGTGCCTTTCCATAACCCGGCAGACGATGCCTGGCTGCTGTTCCTCGTACACACCGATGAAGGCCGGCGCCACCACGCCACGCTGCACCTCAATCTCGGGGAGACCTTCGCAAGCGCCGAGGCGTGGACCGATTTTGACAAACGGCATCCGGTCGAAATCACGGATGACGTAGTTACTACCCCCGATTTTGCCCATGTGTGCATCCTGCGCCTAGAAAAAAACCGCGGTTGAATAGACACAACACTTTGGCGACTACCGCTTTGAAAAACAGTAATTCGTTAGCCGTATGGCGCAAGGGAGCGCCCGTGTTTCGCCAATCTGCCCCGTGATAGCGAATGCAAGCGTGCGATAGGGATACCCATGCTATTGGAGCCACTTTGAAAAGCGGTGGCTTGCCACCGCAGTCCAAAGGGTGCATACATCGTGACACATAGAGACCGCGGGTGGGCCAGAACCGCTCCCCGCGCCGATACCCGGGGGCTATGAAGTATGGGAAAACGGCTCATGGCAAACGGCTAAAGGATTACTTGAATTCATGTTCGGCCAAATTCTTTGGGCTGAAGAATTGCCGGACTCGCTCAAGTTGGATATCCTGGAATGTCTGGAAGGATCTCGCATTCTCAATCGCATGTGGCATTTCTTGGAAAATCGGCTTAAAGAAATAGCACAGCTACGCACAAACACGCTTTCCGCCGGCCTGGGAGCCGATGAGCAGGTTGAAGCGGTTGAGGTCGAAGACGATCTCATCGAGGCCGCCGAAGCCTTGGATAGTGCGTGGTTCGGACAGGGTGTTCTCATTTCGGTTGCGGCTGATCCGTTTCAAGGACAATATAACAGACGCCCAACATTTCCCAAGCGACGAACGCCCGGCATCCACGAGGACGCCGGGCGTTTGGTATGGTTCGGGGATTTGGGGATGGTGTAGGGCTACTTACTGCGGCGGCTGGCCCTTGAGGGTCGAGGGATCGATGCCCGCCTGGTTCATGGCCTGCTCTTGCGCCTGCTGCACCCGCGCGGCAAAGACCTGCTGCAATTCGGTCATGGTCGCCTCGAGCTGGTCCGATTCCTCTTTGGTCAGGTTGCCCTGGGTTTTGTCGCGCAGAATATTGATCAACTCGATGGTGTAGCGGGCTTCGTCGAGGTTGACGTAAACTTGCTGCGTGTCGCGTGGCACAAGGACTCCAAGGGCGAACATGCACTGCGCGGCAAGGCTTGATACCAGCGCCATGAAGCTCGGGCCCTGGGCTTCTTCACCCTCTTCGCTCTGGTCGGCGGCTTGCTGGGCCGGGGCCGCTGCGGCCCCTGCCCCTGCGCCCGGGGCGGCCGTCTCTTGCTCGGCCTTCTCTTGTTCCCTCTTGCGGCGCGCTTCTTCCTTCTCGCGCTGTGCGCGTGCCTTCCAGTCTTCGTCGACAATTATCTTGCGTTCTTCGTCCGCCATGATGTGCTCCTGGTCTGCCTGGCATAGCCGGCGCGTTAAGCCGGTGCGGCCGGGTTCACGTATACACGTACAACCGGCTTACCGCGTAGCAAGCCGGTTACACATTAGAATCTGGGGATGTGTGTTAGCGCCGAGCCGGGCCTATTTGTTCTTGTGCCGGTTCTGCCTGCGCTTCTTCTTACGCTTGTGCTTGTTAATTTTGGTCTTCCGGACTTTTCTTCCACCTGCCAAGATACAACCTCCTGCAAGACCGGCCGCCGGTCCCGTCGAATATAACTGAAACGCCCGCCACGACCGGCCTAGCTGAGCCAGGCGTCGTCGGGCATTGGGTAACGCAGCAATTCTTTCTCGTCAAAGTACAACGCGATCTCACGCTGGGCCGTCTCGACCGAGTCGGAGGCATGCACCACGTTGCACTGCAGGCTGAGGCCGTGGTCGCCGCGAATGGTGCCTACATCGGCCTCGGCGCAGTTGGTGGCGCCGTTCATCTTGCGCACCTGCGCCACAGCGTCCATGCCTTCCCACACCATCAACACCACGGGCCCCGAGGTAATAAAGCCCACAAGGCCGCCGAAAAATGGCTTGTCTTTGTGTTCGGCGTAGTGTTGCTCCGCCACATCCTGCGAGATGCGCGTGAGGCGCATGCTCACCAGTTTGAGGCCGCGCCGTTCATAGCGCGCGATGCACTCCCCCACCAACCGCCGGCCCACGCCGTCGGGCTTCACCATCACAAAAGTTCGCTCACTCACAATCCGGCTACTCCGAAAGGTTGCGTGAAGGTTCTCGTTGGACGCAACGGCAAGAGGCGCCCTACGCAAGCCGCGGGAGCAGGACATACCCCCAGCCGCGGACGGGGGACCAAAAACAGCATGGCACACGCCCCCGGTGCGCGCATAGCGCAGGGACTATAACAAACAGCCGGTGCCCCGTGCAAACCATGAACGGCCCGTGGGCCCGTGCTCAGGCGCCGATCTCCGTTGCCCACGCGTTGTTGCAGGCATTGCGGCGCACGCATACTCGACTCATCTCAGGATGCGCGCATCGTGCCTGGCGCCGCAGCCCTGGCACACGACGTAGCGCCCTTGCTTGTCCAGCGGCAGCACGGGGATGAAAAACAGGGATACGTAGCGCCGGACCTGCTTCTCGATGTAGGGGCGCTCCTGCCGGCACACGGGACAGTGGAACGTGCCACTGCCTACGTTACTATCTTTGGTAGTTGCTCCGAAAATGATGATCATGGCCAGTCCTCGGCCGGCATTATACAGGCAAGACAGCCCCGGTTCATGGTGCCTCGCGCGAGTCAACCCGGGCCGCGGCTCCCGGCACGTTCGGGCGGTATCACGGCGCGGGCGCCGCTTGAATAATGCGCTCGTCGTGGGTGGGTTGAATCTGATGGCCTGGCGGAACGACGAGAAAATCCTCGTCGTTCCAGCGGCCATCGAGAAAATCGACGACAAGCCGCGGTTCGCCCTCGAGCATGTCGCAGTCCCAGTTCAGGTAGTCCGCGCACGCCTTGGTATAGGCGCGGAAGGGGGCGCCGTCACCAAAGCCAAGGTCGACATAGGCGGCGTTGTTGTAGTTCGAGAACCAGCCCTGCTCCGCTTCCATGAGGAAGGCCGCGTTTTCCTCGCCATAGGTTTCCGTGTACTGGGCGAGCAGGCGTTCGTAGCGCTCCTTGCCGGGCTGGGTATTCGTGTCGATCCAGCCGGGCGAATACCAGTAGGTGCCGGGGTGGGCGTCGAAGTATTCCCGGTAGCGCACCTTGCTGCCGAGCAGAAAGGTGATGCAGTCGTGTCCGCGCATGACCACGAGCGGCTTGTCCCGCGCAGTTATTCCCACAATGCCGTTGCTGCACAGGCCATAGCCGATGAGCACGGCCTCGGCCTGTTCCGGCGCGGCGTCGATGGCTTCTTGCAACCGCCGCCGCAGTTCGTCCGGCGTATTGTGCAGCCCTTGCTCGAGGAAATGGAAGTCGAACACGTGGCGTGAACGCGCGGCGAAATGGCACAACTCGCGCCAGAGCACGTGGCAACTGACCAGGTAGAATCGCCGCTGTCGGGCTGGAAGTCCGGATGCGCTTGCTGGATCGTTCATGGAATACCGTATTATCCGGAATGCGGCAGCCGCTATCAAGTTCAGGACGCGGCAAGAAGATGACTTGGGCGATAGCCGGGCCCCGCCGCCGTCGAGGATACGCAGCGCGAAGCGTCAGCCACGCCTGTCTCATACGCGGCGATTATCTGGTATCATTACACGTGTGTGAATGAAGAACGGACCCAACATGAATGCAATCGGCCCAATACCGGTGACCCCTGTGGGCAAGCCGGGCCGGGCATGGCTCGAATTGCGCGGCTCGATCCTCATCTACCGGCGCGAGTCCTGGGTGACCTCCGCCTCGCTGTTCATTCCGGTCGAGTGGGTGCGCGTGCATCAGAAGTACAAACGCGATATGCGCCGGCTGTGGCATGGGCTGCTTGGGCTCATGGCGGCGGCCTTGTTCGCGTTGCCCCTGGTGCTGCTCGTGTTCTACATGGCGCCTCATGAACCCGGCGACCTGTGGATTGGCCTCGCCCTGACGGCGTTGCTCATAACCGCGCTCGCGAGCGGCGTGTGGGCGCTGGCGCGCTTTTTCGTGATCGAGCCGGTGACCGAACTGCGCATCGCCAACAATGCCTACCCCTTCTCCGTCGCCTTCTGGCGCCGTCCGGGGAACACCCCCACACTCGATGACCTCGTGGCGTATCTGTCGGGCCAGATCGGCGCCGTCGAAACGCACCTCCCCTACCCGGTGCGCATGAGCCACCTGTGGCGGCGGCCACGCCCGTACCGTATCGCGCTGGTAAAGGGCCTCGCGGTTTCTTTCGTGCTCTATGTGGTCCTGCTGCTGTTCGAGTCATTGCGGCTGGCGGGCGTGGGCCCGTCCTTTCCGCGCTGGATTTACCTGTTGCTGGCGGCGCCGCCGTTGCTCCACCTGCTCGAGCCGCTGGTGCGCCGCGGCCCGCTCATACGCGAGCCAACCCCGTTTCGGCGGGCATTGCGCGCGTATCACCGGGGCGATCTCGAGAAAGCCCAGGCACACCTGGATGCCCTCCTGGAAACGCACCCCGATCACCACATGGGGCGGTTGCTCATGGTGCATGTGTGTGCCGAGGCCTGCGCCTTCGATCGTGCCATGGCCCACTGCAACCACCTCACCGACGAAGACCCCATCCTCGCCACGCACCTCCAAGCCAACATCTGGGGGCTAAAGCGCCTTCACGACCGTATGCGGTAGGGCGGGCAAATGCGCTACGTGAGCTTGCCGCAGCACTTCTTGAACTTTTTTCCGCTGCCGCACAGGCAGGGGTCGTTCGGGCCGGGGGCGGTGCGGCCTTTGGCTTGGAGATCCCGTTCCTTGGCCCACCGCATGACGTTTGCGGGCGGACGGCCCTGGCGGAGTTCGTTGGCCATGAAGCGCATATAGGGATCGATGTGGTTGAAGAAGTGCTTGTACCCCGCGCACAGGTAGTTCAGCCCGGGTTCGCCGTCGGGGGTCTTGATGAACCGGTGTTTGGGGCATTCCCCGTTGCAGGCGAACCGAACCTCGCAGTTGCGGCAATAGGCGGGGAGTGTGTCTTGTTTGTCCTGGCCGAATTTCTGCTGCTTTTCGGCGAGGGCGCTTTTGTCGAGGCCGTCCTCGATGATGTTGCCGAGGTGGTACTCGGGGTATACAAAATGGTCACAGGCGTAGAGGTCGCCGTTGTGCTCGAGGGCCATCGCGTCGCCGCAGGTGGGCCGGAACACACACAAGCTCGGGGATTCTCCGAGCCAACCGGGCAGGGTGGCGTCGATGATCTGCACGTAGTAGCGGGCGACGTCGTTGCGGACCCACTCGTCGAAGATGGTACTGAGGAAGAGGCCGTACTGCTTGGGCTGCACGGACCACTCGGTCACGTGGGCCTCCGGTTCGTCCGGTGTGACCAGGGTGAGACCGGCTTCGGTGGGGGCGTCGGAACGCCGCTCGACGATGGGGATGAACTGCATGAAGCCGCTGCCGGCCTCCTTGAGGAAATGGTAGACCTCGAGGGGGTGGTAGCTGTTGTGGCGCTGTACGCACGTGAGTGTGTTGAACTCGACTTCGTGCTTGGCGAGGCACTCGAGGCCGCGCATCGTCTTTTGGAAGGAACCATGCCCGCCCTTGTCGAGGCGGTACTTGTTGTGGAATTCCTCCGGTCCGTCGATGGACAGGCCGATAAGGAAATCATGCTCTTTGAAGAAGGCGGCCCAGTCGTCGTTGATAAGCACGCCGTTGGTCTGGAACGTGTTGTGGATGAGCTTGCCGCCGGCGTACTTCTCCTGCAACGCAACGACCTCGCGGAAGAAGTCGAGCCCGAGCAGCGTGGGTTCGCCGCCCTGCCAGGCGAAGGTGACCTCGGGCGTGTGCTGGCCTTCAATGTACTGGCGGATGAAGCTCTCGCGGACCTCGGGGGACATGGCCCAGCTCTTCTTGCCCGGGTGCAGGTTTTCCTTCTCCAGGTAGAAGCAGTACTGGCAGTCCAGGTTGCAGATAGGGCCGATGGGCTTGGCCATTACATGAAAGGGCATGGTTCTTCCTTGTGTCGTTCGCCGGCGGCCGGAGGAGCGATGGCGCGCGCTTTGCCACCGGTTTTCCGTCACCGCGGCCAGTACGATAGGCGATAGCCGCAAGCGGGTGCAAACAGCGAACGGCGGGATATAAGCAAGCCCCCCGGGTATAGGCCGGGGGGCTTGCAGGGATCTTTGGTTCGGGTCAGAAGGACACGAGGGTTTCCAAGAAGAAGTAATCGAAATCCGCGTTGCCATCACTTGCAAGCGGCTGTAGGCCGTTGCTGGAAGAGAAGCTGATGTCCTCGAGACCATCCTCGGCCCAAAAATGGGCATAGCCGGCCCGGAAGGCGAGGTCGTCGCTGTAGTCGTAGTTGGCATACAGACCGAGCTCGTAGCCCAGATCCTTGTCGATATCCACGTCCTGCCAGCAGCAGGACTGCCCGTCGCGCGCTTCGTCGCTCCGGTAATAGCTGGCCACGAGGTCGAGGCGCAGGCTTTCGGTGGGCCGGGCGCTCAGGCCCGCTTGATAGATAAAGGCGTTGCTCAGGTCCGTGTTGTCGATGAACTCGCTGTATTCCCAATTCGAGAACAGGCGGTTGAAGCTGGCCTTATCCTCCTTGTCGTCGAAGGGCCACGAGTCATCCTCCACCTGTGCGCCCTCGAACCAGGCGAAGCCGGCAAATACGCGCGGTTGCCAGGTAAAATCGAAGGTATAGCCGGCCTGGAGGTTGACACCGAAGACGTCGACGTCGAATTCGGGATCCCACCACCAATGGGCCGGAAAGTCGTACTCGCCGAACTGGTACGCCACTTCCGCTTCGAAATCGAACGCGCCGAGCGCACCCGCGCCACGCAGCCCGACGGTGTGAATATCGACCTCGGCCGTACTGCGCGCCGCATCGTCCTGCAGGAACAGCCAGTAGGCGTCGAGTACAATATCCTCGAGCCCGAGGTAGCTGCCGTAGACACCGTACAAGTCGATGTCGTCATCGCCGAAGTCGCCGTAGTTCTCGTTCAACTTCAGCCAGAGGGCCTTGACGTCGACCATGTCGGTTGCATAGCCGGCGACGATCCCATCAAAGGAAAGCCCCCGGAAGAAGGCGCTGGTGTCGTTGACGCCCATAAGCCATTGGCTGCCGAGGGCCACTTCCTGGCGGCCGGCGCGCAGGTAAACGGGCGTGTCCCACATATCCGTGGCCTCGATGTAGCCCTGGTACACCTCGACGTCGTCGAAGCTGCCGGCCCGGCGATCGACGCCGGTCACATAGTCCGAGCGGAAATCCGTGCCCCAAGTGTCATAGCTGTCCAACTCGATGAAACTGCTCACGTTCTGCGTAAAGTCCGCGCGCACTCCGAGGCGTGTCCGTTGCTCGACCCAGGCCCTATCATCCCACCGCTGTCCGCCCGCACGGAGGCCATCGTCGAAGTCATAGACATTGCCGCGAATACGGATCGAGCCGTTGACCAGCACATTCTGCAACTCGGCTTGGGCTGTGATGCTCACCGCCAGTGCAAGTGCGGCGATTGCTGTGGTTTTCGTAAGGCAACGCATGCTGCAACACTCCTTTTTGGGGTAGAACCTGCCTGCCATGGCGTGGTTTGGGGTGCGGGGGCTTTTAATCGTTCCAGCCCAAAGAGCCGTTCCTGCCCGACAGCAGAGGATTTTCCGCACACCGAAGCGCCCATGGTGGACGTGATGTAAGCCACTGCTGTCACTATAGGCCAAATCGTGGCGGATCCGCAATAGACATGATCCAGGAGCCAATTGCGAAATTTGAAAGTCTTGAATGGCAGGGGAGTTGCGGGGGCGGGT
>CAZMVU010000114.1:0-15145 GCA_964569295.1 uncultured Nitrospirales bacterium | reverse complement strand
ATATATAGAGCTGCCGTCATGCCATCACAGACAGGGCTATTTCGCAAATGGCTCGATCCAGGATTTGTTTGCGATGAAGCGCATACACGCGAGCGCCGCCCGTTGCTTTTCGTGGGGTGTGTTGCGCCCCCCTGCGCCCGGTTTTCTCGGGACTGTGGCGCGCCGGGGCCGTCGCGTATGCCCGGGCGCCGGAGAGCTGCCGGGAAACGGCGGGTTTCCCCTCTCGCGGCGGCTTTGTTACCATGAAGCATTCGAAGTTAGGAATATGGGAGTTTTCGTTATGGATGCTATCGAAGCTTTGCGCGCGCGCCGCTCGGTGCGGGCGTATAAAGACACGCCGGTTGACAGTGCGCATCTTGAAACCATCGTCGATTGCGGGCGCCTGGCATCGTCGGCGCGCAATGAGCAACCCTGGGAGTTCGTGGTGGTGACCGATGCGGAGCAGCGCCGCCGGATTGCCGGCGCCACGGACCACGGCAAGTTCATCGCCGATGCGCCGGCGTGCATCGCGGTGTTGTGTAAAGAGGCGGACTACTACCTCGAGGATGGCTGCGCCGCCACGCAGAACATGCTGGTGGCGGCACGGGCGCTGGGCCTCGGTTCGTGCTGGGTCGCGGGCGACAGGAAACCCTACGCAGAGACGGTCCTGCGTATTCTCGAGGCGCCGGCCGGGCTGCACCTTGTGAGCCTGATCGCCATAGGGCATCCGGCCAGCGTGCCCACGCCGGTGAAACGCAGCCTGGAAGAGGTCTTACATTGGGAACACTTCTGAACGGCCGCACGCTGTGGCTGGGCCTCGTACCACTGCTCGCGGCGTTGGCCGCAAGCGCCGCACCGAACCCGGTACTCCCGGACACCGCCGATGTGGGCGTGCTGCGGTTCGCCGGCGAATACTACCTCATGGGCATGGGCACGGCGGGCGGCATGTACACCTCGCGCGATCTCGTGCACTGGGACGGCCCGCACCATGCCTTCTCGATGGACAACGCATGGACCGAAAACGAAACAGCCAAAGACCACCAAATCCACGCCTGCAATCTCGTGCTGCACAACGGCCGCTTCCATCTCTATTGGTCCGTGAATCACGGCGCGTTGCGGCAGATTGGCCATGCGGTCGCCGGGAATCCCCGTGGCCCCTACCATGAACCGGTGACGGATACGCCTTTCGACGGGCGTATGGACCCGCAGTGTTTCGTTGACCGCAACGGCGAACTCTACTTCTACACGGTGAAATTCACCGATGGCAATGTCATTTTCGGCCAGCCCATGGCGGACCCGTGCACCCTCGCCGGCGCGGCCAGACCACTGCTCAGTGCCCAGCCGGACACCTGGGAGATGCGGGACCACAAGGTCAACGAGGCGCCGGAGGTGGTCTACTACCGACGCGGCTATACGATGCTCTACAACGCCAACCACACCGGCAGCATCTATGGGAACTATGCCATCGGCGCAGCGGCCGCAGACGCCCCCCTCGGCTTCGGAAACTCCGGCAAATACCCGCACCCCGTCCTCGGTACGAACCAGGGGCGCGTGCTCAGCGACGAGCGCATGCCTGTCCCGGTCGCGGTGGTACAGGAAACCCCCTGGCGCTACACCACGAATCCGCCGGGGGACGGATGGGCGAAGCCGGGCTTTGATGACACTGCATGGCAGACTGGGCCGGGCGCTTTTGGCGGGTCTGAGGCATCCGCACCGCGCACCTCACTGGGTACACGCTGGAGCGCGGACGCCCTGTGGCTGCGGAAACGGTTTGACCTTGCTGCGCCGCTCAAGCATGGGGCGCTCGTGCTGCACCATCGCGGCCGCGTGACGGTGTATCTCAATGGCACGGCGGTTGCCGAATGCACCGGCGCGACCAGCGGCTATGCGGTGCTCCCCCTCGAAAATGCCGCTCGCGCCCTGCTGCAACCGGGCGACAACGTGCTGGCTGTTGCCGCCGCGCAGCCGAAAGACGGCAAGGGCTTCGCCGATGCCGGCCTGCTGGACCCCGGCGATCACCCGGCGGAACCCATCGTACACAACTGCGGCCAACCGAACCTGGTGCGCGGGCCGAACGGTTTCGAGTGGTGGCTGGTCTACTTTGCGCTCTACAACGGCAGCCCCAAACGCAGCCAGGCCATCGACCGGGTACACTTCTTCGGCGATGAACTGGTCGTCGATGGCCCCACCACCGCCGCCACGCAGGGATACCACCCGCCGCCGGCGCAGCCCACCTTCATGGACACCTTCGACACCGACGGGCTACTGGGCGATGACTGGGTGGTCGAGCGGGGCGAGTGGTTTGTGGAAGATGGCGCGCTCGTGCAGCCGGCCCAAAACGGTCTTTCCCGCGTGCGCTGCGCAGGCACGGGTGGCCAGTTCTTCCAGTTCGAGGCCAGCGTACGTTTCCGCGAGGAGGCGGGGCACCAGGCGGGTATCGCGACCACCGAGCTTATCTTCGGACTGGACCGCACCCGGCACAGTTGGTTCGTTATGCCGCGCGGGCGCAACGATGCCGAGGAGCAGCACCACCGGCTGCCTGAAAACTTCGCGTGGGATGGCTGGCACACACTGCGCCTCGCGGCCAACGGCCTGCAATCCCGCCTCTGGATAGACGGTATCGAGGCGGACACGGTCATGGGGTCGGGTGTGTATGCGCCCGTGCGGCCGGAGTTGTTCGCGCGCGGCCCTGCCCGCTTCGATGGCGTGACCTACACGCGCGGCTGGGACGGCGTGGGCGACCTCGTGGACGACTGGGCCGCCGCCGACTCGGGCTCCGAAGCACAGGGGAAATGGGTGCAACAGCGCGAAGGACTCCTCGGCTACGCTGACACCCCGCCCGTGGAAGAAGCCAGCGGCCCGGCATGGTTCCACCGCGAAGCCCATGTGTTCAAGGGCGACCGCCTGCCGGCTTTCGAGTGGACGGTGCAGGTCGTGCCGGAAGAGGCTGCCGCTGCCCCGGAAGACGCGCGCGCGGGGGTGTATGCGCTCTATGCCGACCGGGAGAATTTCCTGCGTGTGGCGGTGGATCCGGCCTTTTCCCGCATCGAGGTGGCGGGTATGCGCGATGGGGAAGCGGTCGCACCGCGCGCCATGGATATTCCGCCACGGCCGCACCGGCGCACGCCGCTTTCGGAGAGCGGCGGGAACCTGCGCATCGTAAAACTGCGCGATCGGGTGATCCTTTTTGCCGCGGGCCATGAACTGATGACCATCGAGGGTGCATGGCCGCCGGCGCAGGCCGGCCTCTTCGCCGACGGCGTGCGGTGCCGGTTTCGGGGGATCATGCTGTTCGAGCGTGTCAACAACGCGCGCTGAGCACACCGGGGTTGTTCATTGGCACAACGCTTCGTACTGGGTTATGATTACATTGCGCATGACACGTGGGCGGTTACTCAAGGCGAATGAGAGGCGATTATGGCAGAATTCCGGATTGAACATGACACCATGGGCGAGATGCAGGTGCCGGTGGACCGGTACTACGGCTGTCAAACCGCGCGCTCGCTGGTCAATTTCCGCATCGGCCGCGAACACATGCCGCGCGAGTTGATCCGCGCGTTCGGTATCCTGAAGAAGGCGGCGGCCCTGGCCAACAACCAACTCGGCCTGCTGCCGAACAACCTGTGCGAGGCCATCTGCCAGGCGGCTGACGAGGTCATCGCGGGCGGCCTCGACGGCCATTTCCCCCTCGTGGTCTGGCAGACCGGCTCCGGCACCCAGACCAACATGAATGCCAACGAGGTCATCGCCAACCGCGCGATCGAGATCATGGGCGGTGAACTCGGTAGCCAATCGCCGGTGCATCCGAACGACCACGTGAACATGTCGCAGTCGTCGAACGACACCTTTCCCACGGCCATGAGCATTGCGGCGGTCGAAGAGATTACGCACCGGCTGCTGCCGGCGCTGGCGGACCTGCACGCCGCGCTCGAGAAGAAGGCCGGCGACTTCAAGGATATCGTCAAGATCGGGCGCACCCATCTAATGGACGCCACCCCGCTCACCCTTGGCCAGGAGTTCTCCGGCTATGCCCGCCAGATCGAGAACAGCATCGAGCGGGTGCAAAGCACTCTGCCCCGCCTGGGCGAGCTGGCCATCGGCGGCACGGCGGTCGGCACCGGCCTCAATACGAAAAGGGGCTACGCCGACGCGGTGGCGGCAAAAATCAGCGAACTCACGGGCCTGCTCTTTTCCTCGGCGCCAAACAAATTCGAGGCGCTGGCCGCCCACGACGCCATGGTCATGACCTCGGGTGCATTGAAGACCGTGGCCGTTTCGTTCATGAAAATCGCCAACGACTTTCGCTGGCTGGGCTCGGGGCCCCGGTGCGGTATCGGCGAGCTCATCCTGCCGGCGAACGAGCCGGGCTCCTCGATCATGCCGGGCAAGGTGAATCCCACCCAGAGCGAAGCCATGACCATGGTGGCGGCGCAGGTCATCGGCAACGACACGGTGGTGAATATCGGGGGCGCCTCGGGCAACTTCGAGCTGAACGTCTTCAAACCGGTCATTATCCACAACGTGTTGCAGTCGGTACGGCTCCTGGCGGACAGTGCGGCCTCGTTCCGGGAGAATTGCGTGGCCGGCACGACAGTGAATACGGAGCGTGTGGCAGCGCACCTCGAGAATTCGCTCATGCTCGTGACCGCGCTCAACCGGCACATCGGCTATGACAACGCCGCGAGGATCGCCAAAGCCGCCTATAAGAACGGCACAACCCTGCGCGAAGAAGCCGTGAACCTCGGGCTCATGAGTGCGGAGGAGTTCGACAAGGCGGTCGATCCGGGCAAAATGATCGGCCCAAGCGAGTGAGAATCGTAGCTGGAGCCGCTGGCGAGGGCTCCGGGCGTGTCAGCAACTACCGAAGCGGGCGTGGCGTGCTCGCCGCCGCCCACTCCAACTTCGCTGATGGGGTTCCGAGAAGAGACTTGCCCAGTCGCGGCGCCTCCCCCCGGCTGGAAACGATTACTTATAACGGTAGGTGACGCGCCCCTTGGTGAGGTCATAGGGCGACATCTCGATCTTTACGCGGTCGCCAGGCAGGATGCGGATAAAAAACTTGCGCATTTTACCGGAGACATGCGCCAGCACCGTGTGGTCATTTTTCAGCTTCACGCGAAACATCGCGTTCGGCAGGCATTCAACCACCTTTCCCTCTACTTCAATCGGTTCTTCTTTTTGCATATACGTGCTCCTTCTGTTTCGGCTGCAAAAGAAAAGCCCTTGCATCGCAAGGGCTACAACCTCTCGTTGCCGCACCCCGGCCACACCAACCACTGGTATGCCGGGTTGAACGTGCCTGTTGGCCTAAGGGGCCATGACCCAGCGCATAAGCGACCTCGCGGTCCTTTTCTCTTGCGGACGCCGGTTGAAGCCCCGTCGGGGAATCAACCTCATCCCTGTCCATTCCACAAGCAGCACCCTTCCAGCCAACGGGTGCTACCCGCTCAATCGGGTCCGGCAACTACACACACCTGCGCACACACTGCCATTTGCCAGCGGGCGCAGCCGCGGGCGAGACGCGCCGCAGCCCTGTTTACACATACTACTTGTCCGGGTGGAGCGGGCATAACCCACCCCTTACCCCAACCACTGCAAGGGTAGCACAAATGCGCGGGCATGCACAAGCATAAACCGCGCCCTTGCCCGGCATCTCGCCCGCGCCACTTACATGCAATGACGAGAACGCCCCCGCCGCACCACATGGCGGCGGGGGCGCTACACGGTCACAGGTCAAGTTGAGCGCAGAAGCGTGGGCCTGCCCTAGAATTCGATGAAGCCCTCCATCAAAGCGATCAGCCAACTGGCCACCGCATCGAAGAACACGGTGATAAGCCCAGCAAGCCCATGCTCCACAAGCCCTTCAAGTGAAAAGTCAAAATCGATAGCAAACATTACCTTTCCTCCAAAATGCTGCCGCACTTGCGACGGTGCGTGAATTACGACCGGATGCTGCGAAATGCTGCACCCTACCAAATCGTAGGCAGAGCGTAGCATAAACACCGACATGAACGCAAAACACACACCTTATCGGTGGGAGCACCCTATGCGTCCTACATTTTGGAAATGTGGTGCACAAACGCAGGCGGGTACAAATCATACCGCGCAGCGTACACGACCCGCGCATAAGCCCGGAAAAAACTGCACTGCCACGCGCTCTGGCAAACGCATTAGCACAGCCCACCCCCGAGGCGTCAGCCAACGAGATCAGCCGAAACCCGGCCACCTTCTTGAACTCATTGACAAGGGGCGCGGCCAGAAAGGCCGTTTTTGGCCGGTGCTAGAGGGTGTCGTCGAGGGCCTTGGCCAGATCGTCTTTCGCGGTGACCCCGACAAACCGCTTGGCCTCGACGCCGTCTTTCATGATAAGCAGTGTAGGAATACTCGAAACGCCAAACTGCTGCGCCAGCTCACCTTGGGAGTCCACGTCGACCTTGGCGACCTTGACCTTACCGTCATATTGCTTGGCCAGTTCATCGATAGTGGGGGCTACAATCAGGCAAGGCTTACACCACTCCGCCCAGAAGTCCACGAGGGTCACCCCCTCGGCAACCGTCTGCTCGAAATTCTCTTTGGTAAGGGCCATCGCATCACTCATCCGGTAGTACCTCCTTCTGTACGGCCTTGCCCATGAAGGCAGCGCGCTTTTGGGTATCTATTGCTGGCCGCTGGCCGCAAGACTCCGCTTTCAGCCCATGAAACATGGGCTGTGTCATGCCCATGGTAGCATTGGCCCGCCGTGCCGTTCAAAGAAACGAGCGATCGTTCACGGCAGCCCTGCCGGTAGACAAGATGCCGTGCTCATTGACTTTATTTCGCTGTGTTTTCTATACTCGCGCTCCGCCTTCGGAGAGGTGACCGAGTGGCTGAAGGTGCGCGCTTGGAAAGCGTGTGTGCGTTTATAGCGTACCGCGGGTTCGAATCCCGCCCTCTCCGCCAGTTTTCCCAACGTGGGCAGCGCCCACAACCTTGTGAATACCATCGCAACATGGCACGGGTTTGTGCTGCGCGCTCCAGCCCCTAGTTAACGCACGCTGTTGTGGTGCGGCCCCAGGCTGTGTCCGGGTGCGCTGTTCATGAGTTTGGCCCAAATGTTTTGGACCCGCGTGGCGCTGTGCAACGGATAAGATTTCGGCAAGAAGTGGACCGCCGGGGAAATATGGGGTCACGATACCGGGGTTTCTATGGTTACGCAAAGGGGAAATGCTGCGTAGCGCCTGTCGTGAATGACGCCATTATTGCTGTGCGCCGAAGCGGGTGTGCCGGTGTGGTAAATCGGCAGGGTTTTGACAACCGCTAACGTGCGTAATATAATCAATCTTCCCCTGTTTTTTCGGAAGACGAACAAGAGAGGAGCATTCTAATGGCTGTCGCTGTGAACGACATTCCCAAGATCGATGCAAGTATACCCTATAAGGTTGCCGATCTCAGCCTGGCCGAGTGGGGCCGGAAAGAAATCATCATGGCCGAAAAAGAGATGCCCGGCCTGATGGCGATCCGCGAAAAACACGCCCCCGATCAACCGCTCAAAGGCGCGTGTGTGATGGGCTCCCTGCACATGACGATTCAGACGGCGGTGCTCATCGAGACACTGGCGGCCCTGGGCGCCGATGTGCGCTGGGCGAGCTGCAACATCTTCTCCACGCAGGACCACGCCGCCGCCGCGATCGCCGAGCAGGGCATCCCGGTGTTTGCATGGAAAGGCGAGACCCTCGAGGAATACTGGTGGTGCACCTATCAGGCGATCAGTTTTCCCGATGGCAAGGAGATGAACCTGATTGTGGACGACGGGGGCGATGCCACCCTGCTCGTCCACCGCGGCTACGCCCTCGAGGAACATTTCAACAAGACCGGCGAACTCCCGGCCATCTGCCGCGATAACAAGGAAGTCGAGGTCGTGGACAACCTGCTGCACATGGTCCACGCCATCGACCCGAACCGTTGGCATACGGTCGCCAAGAGCTGGATTGGCGTCTCGGAGGAAACCACGACGGGGGTGCACCGCCTTTATCACATGATGAAGGACGGCAGCCTCCTTACGCGCGCCATGAACGTGAACGACTCGGTCACCAAGTCGAAGTTCGACAATCTGTATGGCTGCCGCGAGTCGCTTGCCGACGGCATTAAACGGGCCACCGACATCATGATAGCCGGCAAGGTCGTCGTCATTGCCGGCTATGGCGACGTGGGCAAGGGCTGCGCCGATGCCATGAAAGGGCTCGGCGCACGCGTCATCGTCACCGAGATCGACCCCATATGCGCGCTGCAAGCTGCCATGGAAGGGTATGAGGTCAAGAAGATGGACGATGCCGTCCTCGAGGGCGACATCTTCGTGACGACGACCGGCTGCTGCGACGTAATCACCGGCGCGCACATGACCAAGATGAAAGATCAGGCCATTGTGTGCAACATCGGCCACTTCGATTCCGAGATCGAGATGGCCTGGCTCGAGGACAACCCCGAGATCACCGAGGAAAACATCAAGCCGCAGGTCGACAAATTCCGCTTCCCGGACGGCAAGGAGATCATCATGCTCGCCCGCGGGCGTTTGGTCAACCTCGGCTGTGCCACCGGCCATCCCTCGTTCGTGATGTCAAACAGCTTCTCGAACCAGACCCTGGCGCAGATAGCCTTCTATACCGAGACCGAGAAGTACGAGCCAGGCAAGGTCTATACCCTGCCCAAGGTGCTTGATGAAGAGGTCGCCCGGCTCCACCTTGGCAAACTCCACGCCGTGTGCGACGTACTCAACGACAAGCAGGCCGCCTACCTCGGCGTTCCCAAGGAAGGCCCCTACAAGCCCGAGCACTACCGCTACTAACGGACTGCCCCACATCCGAATCCCGCACGCCGCCCCTGGCAAAGCCCGGGGCGGCGGTTATGTTTTGGGGGCGCTCTTGCCAAGACAATCCCGCCATACTCGGGAATAGCCGCTAGTGACACGGTGAGTTGTCAGACCAACGCACCGGCAGGCCGATTCTCGATGATTGCGCTCTCGCGATGCGCCCCGTGCTCTTGGACACTGTTGGTTTTGGGCCTTGGTGCAACGCCGCCGGGGTTGGGCATAGCACGCATGCATTCCGTGCAGAACGGCGAGCAGGTATAATGCGGCAGAGGATCGCGCTATGCAGAATGCGAGCCAGGCGGATGTATACATAGGCCCGGCGGGGTGGTCCTACGAGGACTGGAAAGGGATTGTGTACCCGCCGCGTATGCCACGCGGGATGCACCCGCTCGATGTGCTCAAGCGCTACGTGGATATGGTCGAAATCAACAGCACCTACTACCGGGAGCCCGTGGCACGTTACTGCGCTTCCTGGGCCGCGAAGGTCCTCGAGACGCCGCGCTTCCTCTTCACCGCGAAACTCGGGCGGATGTACACCCACGAGCGCGGCGCATTCCCCGGTGAGGCCGTGCGCCGCGCGTACATCGACGGATTGGCGCCGCTCACCGAAGCGGGCCGGCTCGCAGGCCTATTGGTGCAGTTTCCGTGGCGCTTCCGGCGCACGCCGGAGAACCGCCAATGGCTCGCGCGCGTGGCCGACGCCTTTCAGGATTTCCCGCTGGTGGTCGAGTTCCGGCACGATTCCTGGGACCGGCCGGAGGTACACGACGAATTCGCCGCGCGCGCCATCGCCTTTTGCAACATTGACCAGCCGATCTTCGACAACTCGCTCGGCCCGGCCCAATACACCACCGCCCCGCTCGGCTACATCCGCCTGCACGGCCGCAACAAGGCCGCCTGGTTCGACGAAAACGCCAACCGCGATGAACGCTATAATTACCTGTACACGCCCGAAGAACTCGCCCCCTGGCGCGAACGGATAAACAACATGCGGCCCCGTGTGCGCCGCTTGTTCGTCGTCACCAACAACCACTACCGCGGCCAGGCCGTGGTCAATGCGTTACAACTGCGTGCCGCTCTCTTCCACGAAAATACCCGCTTCCCCCAGCACCTGGCCGAACACTACCCTGTGCTGCTCGATGTGGGGACACCGGAGTAGCAAACAAGAATCGAACCCACGGGTGGTAGATTCGCATGGCAAACGGCGGATCGCAGGCGAAGTGGGAAGCCCCGCTTCCCTGCGAAGAACGCGCGGGTGTGCGCCACCCCCCAGCAACGGCATTCCCGCCCAGGCAGGAAACCAGAGTGACACGCCGATATGCGCGCCAGGTTTTCCTGGCGGCCCCTCCCCCACTCGACTTTTACTTCTCCATTGCGCCACAATACGCTCATACAAACGCTGGATGCCCAAAACCAGGAGGGAAACCATGAAGCGACGGGACTTCCTCACAGCAGGAATGACAGCCGGTGCGGCTGCGGCGGGCCTCGGTGCCGCGCGCGCCTCGGCCCAGGAGCCGGCGGATGAGGCGGCGGCGGGCCGTGGCGGCTTCAAATTGAAGTACGCCCCGCACTTCGGCATGTTTGAGGAGAGCGCGGGCGAGGACCTGGTGGCCCAGCTCGAGTTCGCGGCGGATGAAGGCTTTACGGCGTGGGAAGACAACGGCATGAAAGGCCGCCCGAAAGCCGAACAGGAACGCCTTGCGAAGGCGATGGAACGCCTCGGCATAACCATGGGCGTGTTCGTGGCGAGCGCCGACTTCAAGAAGGTCACCTTCGCCTCTACCGACCCGGATGTGCGCCGCATGATCCGGCGTGAAATCGAGGAGTCCATCGAGGTGGCCAAGCGGGTGAATGCCCAATGGTGCACGGTGGTCCCCGGCCGAATCGATCTCGGCCTCGAGTGGGACTACCAGACGGCGAATGTCATCGACAACCTGAAACGCTGCGCCGAGATGTGCGAACCCCACGGCCTCGTCATGGTCCTCGAACCGCTCAACTGGTATGCGAACCACCCTGGGCTCTTTCTCACAAAGATACCCCAGGGCTACCAGATTTGCCGCGCCGTGGGCAGCCCGTCGTGCAAGATTCTCGACGATCTCTACCACCAGCAGGTTACCGAGGGCAACCTTATCCCGAACCTCGACCGGGCATGGGAAGAGATTGCCTATATTCAGTTGGGGGACAACCCGGGCCGGAAAGAACCGACCACCGGCGAGATCAACTACAAGAACATCTTCAAGCACCTGCACGCCAAGGGCTACCAGGGGATCGTGGGCATGGAACACGGCAACTCGAAACCCGGCCGTAAGGGCGAGCGCGCGGTGATCGAGGCGTATCAAGAGGTCGACAACTTCGAGGTATAAAGCGGCATGGTTGACGAACAATCCCAAAGGAGCAATTGGGCCGCAGCGCGCACGGAATGCGTGGGGACCTGCATGGTGTGCGACCCGCATTGCGGTGTGCATCAGGTGCGCCGGGATCGCGAGCAGGAACGGCTCGCGCGCGCCGAGGGGTACATAGCGGCCTTTGCCGGCACCGACCTGCGCCGGGGGCATGCCCATTCTGGCCGTCTGTGATTCGGGAATGGGGCGAAGCGCTTCGCCTCGGGGAACGCCCGCCTGTGTTTGCAGGCCACCGGTATATAGTTGACTTTTTTGCACGATTCCCGCAGACTTTAGAAGAACTGGGGTGTCGACTGCCTGCGGTACAACCAGGGCCGCGTGTACCATTACGGACAGCCGCCCGGAAACGCGCGGGCAGCACACGTTGGATCGAGAGTGCTCAATGACACAAGAAGCACGGTTCGGCGCGGTAATTTCGACCACGGCGCAACCGTCTTTCTTAGCAGGGAAGGACCACATTCTCATGGCTCGCTTCACATACCCCCGCCGGATCGCCGCGCTGGCCCTGGCGCTTGTACTCATCCTCGCCGGATTGACGGGTTGTCCCGATTACGGGAATCCCCGGGCGCCCGAGGCCAATTTCACGACTAGCGTGCAAAAGGGGCTCGTGCCGCTCACGGTGGAATTCCACGATGCGTCGCAGCCCGGCACCTCGCCTATCCGCGTGTGGTTGTGGGACTTCGGGGACGGCGGCATCAGCCGGTCGCCCAACCCGGTCCATACCTATAGCCAGCCGGGAACCTACACGGTAAGTCTGACCGTCGAGACGGCCGAAGGGCACGACACACGCACCCGCAAGAATATGATCACGGTCAATGCGCGGAGTGATTTCGCCTTTATCGGGCCTGATGGCGGATCGGTAGCCATTGGCGGCGCGCAGCTTACCGTGCCGCCCAACGCCCTCGAACAGGAGACGTCGGTGGGCATTATCTTCGAGGAAGATGCGTTCTCGTCCATCTTTCCCGAAGACACCCAGGTGATCTCGCGCGCCTTCACCATTGCGCACGCAAGCCCGCTCACCCACTTCTTTGCCGTCGATGACGATACCGGCGCCCCCGTGCCCGCCATCATCGAGACGCCCATCGACTACGATGCCGTGCCCGAAGCCGACCGCAACAGCGACCACATCCACTTGGTGGCGCGGCTTGAAGGCGGCGTGCGCATTCCCATTTTCGGCAGCGTGGAAGACAAACACTTGCGTGTGCCCGTGACCGGGCTGCCGCCCCGCGCCACTTACGGGGTGGTCTACCGGCCGGACGTCGAACGTGTGGCCGTACAGGTGGCCGACCGCAAGGACGCCGTCGAGGCAGATTGGGGGCGGGACTGGAGCCTCTATCTCAGTCCGCTCCTGCTGGAACAGTTGACCGCCGTGCGCCTCGGTTCTATCGAGTCGCCCAGTGCCTACGAGGCCACGTCATTCACGCCGCTCGAAATGAGCCGCACCCGCACGTACATCGCCGCATCCATTGGCCGCTTCGCCCCGAATTACGAGGCGCGCGGCCTGCGCAGCCCCGCCCTCGTTCAGGATGAAGACGGTGCCTACCCTGTGGTGTTCTACAACTTCGTTTCCCTTTACAACAAGGACTTCGCGGATTTCCGCGATCTCGTGGCCCAGACCGCGATCTTCGGGCAGGTGGCTATCGACCCGGCGCAGCTCGTGAATGTATCCATTCACAATGCCGAGCGCGCCCAGGACAACCCGGACCTCAGCCAGGAATACGACTTCGACATGGCCTTCGCCCAGGCGCTCTATGACGCCGCCCTTGCCAGCTATGCGCTGCCGCCCGTCACCGCGGACAATGCGCCTGCCGACGAGAAGGATGTGCCCTACTTCAGCGCATTGCGCCAGGGCGGCGGCGCCTATCTCGGCCAGCGCGCCGCCGGCCTGTTCACGGCGCGCAGCTTCGGACCGCACGAAATCGCCACCGTCACCGATCCCTTGTTTACCGCGTTCACTCCCGCCACCGCCGGCTACGCGGCCGCCACCCAGGATTTCCTGTTCTTCCTTGATAACAACTTCGAGGTGGACCTGCTGGATATGTTGTTTGCCGATGATGCGGCGGCGCCGGGCCTGCTCGAACGGGTGCGGGAATCCAGCGCCGGCTTCCAGACTTTCCAGGATTTCGAGGACGCCACGGACAACATGCGCGAGGCTATCCACGAAACCCTCGAGGACTACTTCGGGCTTGCCCTCGGCGAACTCTACTGGCAGTTCGCCCGCGAACGCGCCGTCGAACAGCGCGGTCCCGTGTTGCGCGCCAGCGACAACCTGCGCGACTCCTTCCTCCTGCAGGAGGATCTGTTCCGGCAGGATGCGATTGTAGAAACCCGGTTCGTCGCCGATGCCACGGATCTCGTGGTGCAGGCGAACCAATATCCCGCGCTTGCCGGGATACCGCCCTTCAGCAGCCGGGCCGTGGTCGTCGATGTGGATCCCGGCACGGAAAACCTTTCGTTCACCTTCAATGCCAGCGAATGGCACACGGACAAGTTCGGGAACAGCATGGCGGTCAAGGCCTACCCCGAAGGGCGGGACGGTGTCGAGTTGGCACCGGGCGATGAAACCCTCGTGCTCAACGAAGTGCCCGCACCCTGCCCGTTCGCGCGCGATGATCCCGCGGTGTTCGTGCCGGCCTTTTTCCCCGTTCTCGATGAGGACGACAGCGGCGGCCTCCAGTTGGAAGAGGTGCAAACACTGGTGCCAGACCTGAGCAGCGCCGAATTCGATGCGGCGGACGGCGACGGCGACGGCGAATTGTCCCGCGACGAAATGCTTGATCTGGCAAACAGCATCGATCTGCGTGTGTTGGGTACCTACGACGCTAACCGAAATGGCTACCTGGAAGAAGAAGAACTCGCCCCCTTCATCGGCGAGGACAAATTCCGCGAGCTCGATACCAATGGCAACAACGCCTTCGACTGCGGCGATGTGGACACGGAAGAACAAGGCGCCAAGCAAGATGACAACGACGCGGCGGACAGCGCAGGCCGGGTGGTCGTGCTTCTCTCGAACCTCAACTTCGAAGCCGCCAACTCGATCTACATGCGCGCCCAACGCCCCGCTGCCAGTGAGTTCGATTTCTAGCGGAAAGTGCATTTCAGCGCGGCAAGCGGGTGCAGGCAGGGCACGTATCCGCCCCAGCGGGTGGCCGGTATGCGGCGGCCACAGGCAGGAGGTGACCGGGCCATGCCACTTCGAAAATGGCCGTGCCCGGACTTCATGATGCATCAAGTATCGCGCGTGCGTGTCCGGGGTGAGCGCTTGCCGGCGCGTCAACACAGCGCTCCCCCGGCAATCCGTATATGCAGCCTTGACCGGCTGCCGGGCGCATGCTGCCGAAAGGTTGGTTAGATGCGTGTGCTTGGCCTCGATCCCGGTACCGCCACCACGGGCTACGGCGTCGTCGAGGGCCAGGGCAACCGCCTGCGGTACATCGCCCACGGCGCCATCGACACGCCCGCCAACACCCACTTCGCCCAGCGCCTCGAAACCATCTACAACGGCGCTGTCCACCTTCTCGGCGAATACCGGCCCGATGCCGTGGCCATCGAAAAGATCTACTTCAAGCAGAACGTGACCACCGGCATCGCCGTGGCGCAGGCACGCGGCGTTCTCGCACTCGCCGCCGCCCAGGCCGGCCTGCCCATCAGCGAGTTCACCCCCGCCCAGGCGAAAACCGCCATCACCGGCTATGGCAAGGCCGACAAGCGCCAGGTCCAGCAGATGATCAAGGTGCTCCTCAACCTCACCGATATACCCCGCCCTGACGACGCCGCCGACGCCCTCGGCCTCGCCATTTGCCAGGTACATGCCGGGCATCGGGCGCCGGAATAGTTTGGACTTCCTGCCCAAATCTTTGGGTGCAGTTTTTGTACTACCACGCTGTTGGTGAAAAAGTGAAGCAAAAAGGGGACTGTC
>CAZMVU010000113.1:0-15283 GCA_964569295.1 uncultured Nitrospirales bacterium | reverse complement strand
CTTTTTGCTTCACTTTTTCACCAACAGCGCGGTAGTACAAAAACTGCACCCTTTTCTTATGGGGGCCGTTCTCGTACTACCGCTTGATAGTCAACAGATTGAAAAGAAGCCCGGATTGCCGGTGTCATGGCACAGTAAGGCGGGCCGGGTCAGGACATGCGGGCGGCGGCGGCCGCGCCGAAAACACGGCGAATGGCATCTTTTAGTGCCGGGGCCACAGCGCCTTTTGGGGCCGTGCGGGCGCGGGTGCAATGGAATGTCACGGCGTCGGGATCCACGGAAACCATAGGTGGATCGTCTTCCGAAATGGTCGCGGGCCAAAGTGTGCAGACGTACGGCTTCCCCTCATGCCAGGGGAGACCATGGTCGAGCGCGGCGGCATGGAGCGCACACAAGGTCATGCCGTCGCGGTGGAATGCGAAGATGCAAAGGCCATTCTCGTGGGTGTCTATGGCATAAAGGCCATCGCCGGTTTCCTCGAAGACATTGTCGGGCGCACCGTCTTCGGTAAGGATATGCGGTGCATAGGCGGCCGCAGCAGGCATCATAGCGGCGATGCGCGGGATTTCGCCGGCGCTGACGCACACCTCGAACTGGGCGCAGCAGCAGGCCTGGCCGTCCGCGCAGCAATCGCAGGTGTGCGTGACGGATTGCAGCGCCTGAATGTCGAGGATTACGTCCATCGTGCAGTTTCCTTTAGGTTACAGCCGCCCTGGGACGCCCGCCCTCCATAACCTCTGTGTCTTGGGTTGTGGGCGAAGCCCTCGTTAGTGCTTGAGACGAGGCAGTGTAGCGGGTGCGCCACACATGGGCAAACCGCTGGACACCACCCCGCCGCGGCCTCTACACTCGGCCCATGAATATGCAGCAATGGGCAAGCCGTTGCGCCAAGATCATCATCAGCGATGCGCACATCCGCTTCCGGGACAATGCAGCCCTGCGGGCACACCTTGCCGCACTCGACGGCGTCGCACACGAGGTCATCGGGCAGTCCCGCGACGGCCAGGATATCTTCGGTATGCGCTTTGGCGGCGGTGCACAGCGGGTTTCCATCGTAGCGGGCAGTCATGCCGACGAGCCGACGGGGCCCATGACGGCCCAGGCGCTGCCCGTGTTGCTGGGAAGGCATTTCCCGGAATTGCTCGAACGGTTCCACTTCTGCGTCGTACCACAAATCAACCCCGACGGCGCGGACCGCAACCGTGCCTGGTTCGACAATCCGCCGGACTTTGTGTGCTACACACAACACGCTCGGCGTGAACCGCCGGGCGATGATATCGAGTTCGGTTTTGGCGATGCACCCGGCCCACGGCCGGAAAACAAAGGGGCCATGACTTTCTTGCGGGCGCACGCGCCCTTCGCCGCGCACTTTTCCTTGCATGGCATGGCGTGGGCTGAGGGGGCGTGGTGTCTCATCTGCAAGGAATGGGCGGAACACGCCGGCGCGCTCATGGACGCCATCGAATCGGTCCTCGCCGTGCGGGGCTTCCCGCTGCACGACATTGACCGCAAAGGCGCCAAAGGCTTTACACGCCTGCGCCCCGGCTTTGCCACAACCCCCACCGCCATGGCCATGCGCGCACACTTCAAACACACAGGCGACCCCGAAACGGCGCAAAAATTCCGGCCCAGCTCAATGGAGTATGCCATGGCAATGGGCGGCAACCCACTGTGTGTCGTTACCGAGATGCCCCTGTTCCACCTCACCCGCGGCGAAACGTCCCTGGACAATCCGATTCTGCTGCGCTTCCGCGACGCGATGCAGGAAGCCCAGGCACAGGGCACAGACGCTGTGGAAGCACTCGGCCGGCAATACGGCGTGGCGCCAGTCCCCCTGCGCTTTCAACTGCACGTGCAACTAGCGGTCATTGTACTGTCGCTTGTGTCCGCAATACGCTGAATACGAGTGTTTTTGTGCGCCATATTCGGTCCGTTTTACGCGTTTCGCTACATTCCATCGTTTGAATCGCCGCGCGCACTTTGCTAGGATTCGTGCGTTGCCGTGCCTGCGGCCACTGCCTGCATGCCAGGCCTGTTTACCGCGTTTACCCGGAGGAGATCAGGATCATGGATATTGCTAAGCTGTTCAGTCTGGAAGGCAAAGTCTGCGTCGTCACAGGCGGCGGCGGGGTACTTGGCGGCGAGATAGCCGCGGGTTTTGGGGCGGCCGGCGGTACGGTGGCGGTGGCGGACGTGCTGGTGGACAACGCCAACAACGTGGCAAAGGCCATCACCGGCGGCGGTGGCACGGCGAAGGGCTACCACCTGGATGTATTCGATCACGCGAGCATCCAAGCCTGTTGCGATGCGATCTGCAATGACTACGGGCATGTAGACGTGTTGGTGAACGCGGTGGGCGGCAATATGAGCGCGGCGACCACCCGGCCGGATCTGTCTTTCTTCGACCTCGCACCGGATGCCCTGCAAAAAGTGGTGGATCTGAACCTCGTGGGCGGATGTATCGCGCCATCGCAGGTGTTTCTCAAGCGCATGACGGTGCAGGAAAGCGGCGGAGCGGTGATCAATGTCTCGTCCATGAATGCGTTCCGCCCCCTTACGCGTATTCCGGGTTACAGCGCAGCGAAGGCGGCCGTGAGCAATTTCACCCAGTGGCTTGCCGTGCATATGGCGCAGGAATACACGCCCAATCTCCGGGTGAACGCCATCGCCCCGGGCTTCTTCCTCACCGAGCAGAACCGGTTCCTGCTCACCGACAAAGAGACCGGCGAACCCACGCCGCGTGGCCAATCGATTATTGCGCATACGCCTATGGCCCGCTATGGCACCCCGGCGGATCTTGTGGGCGTGAGCGTATGGCTGGCGAGCGATGCCGCGCAGTTCGTGACTGGTATTGTGGTGCCTATCGACGGCGGGTTCTCCGCCTTCTCCGGCGTGTAAGCAGTATCTAACATCCATAAGGAATCATAACCCATGAGCGACCCCACGGCCGTACTCAAAGAACACCAGCCGAAGCACAAGTTTCTCATTGCCATCGACTCCGACGGCTGCGCCTTCGACACGATGGAGATCAAGCACAAGGAGTGTTTCATCCCGAACATTATCCGCTACTGGGGCCTGCAGGCTGTGTCGAAATACGCGCGTGCGGCGGGCGAATTCGTGAACCTATACAGCATGTGGCGCGGTGTGAACCGGTTCCCCGCCCTCATCAAGGTGTTCGACCTGTTGAAGGATTGGCCCGAGGCCATGGCGCGGGAGATCGAAATTCCCGAAGCGCCGAACCTGCGCAACTGGATCAAGATCGAAAACAAGCTGGGTAACCCGGCCCTCGAGGCCTGGTGCAATGCGCACGACGAACAGCAGGCGCCCGACATGCACCTCGCCCTGCAGTGGTCCAAGGCCGTAAACCAGTCGGTATCGGACATCGTGCAGGGCGGACTGCCGCCGTTTCCCTATGTGCGTGAGTGCCTGCACAAGGCACAGGACCAGGCTGACATGATGGTCTGCTCGCAAACGCCGTGTGAAGCACTACAGCGCGAATGGGAAGAGCAAGACCTCGCCCGGTATGTGTTCGCTATCAACGGCCAGGAAATGGGGAAGAAAGGCGAGCACATCGGCTATGCCTGCGAAGACCGCTACGAAGAGCAGAACATCCTCATGATCGGTGACGCCAACGGCGACCTAAAGGCGGCCCGTGCCAACAACGCCCTCTTCTATCCTATCAACCCGGGGTGTGAAGAAGCGTCCTGGGAACAGCTGTACCGTGAGTCGCTCGACAAGTTTTTCGCGGGCGAATACGCCGGCGCATACGAAGCGCAGCTTATCGCCGAATTCGAGGACTACCTGCCGGAGACACCGCCGTGGAAACGGGGCCAGTAACTGCACGCCAAGGTTAACCATGCGAATCGTGGCCGATGAAAACATCCCTTACGGGGAAGAAGCCTTCACCACACTCGGCAAGGTCGAGACCGCGCCGGGCCGGGCCATTACGCCTGAACTCGTGCGGGATGCCGATCTGCTGATTGTACGGTCTATCACCCAGGTGGACGCCGCGCTTATCGAGGGAGCATCTTTGCGGTTCGTGGGCACGTGCACCATTGGCGAGGACCACATCGACAAGGCTTTACTGGCCGCGCGGGGCATTGGCTATGCAAGCGCGCCCGGCTGCAACGCGAACTCCGTCGCCGAGTATATCGTGTCGGCGCTGATCGCGCTGGCGGATAGGCACATGCTGGATCTCGCCAGCCTTTCATTGGGCATCGTGGGCGTCGGCAATGTCGGATCGAAGGTGCAGCAGAAGGCCGAGGCGCTCGGCATGACCTGCGTATTGAACGACCCACCGCTGGCTTCGTCTACGGGCGATCCGAAATACCGGCCCATCGAGGCCATCTTCGGCTGCGACATCATCACCCTGCACGTGCCGCTCACGAAAGAAGGACCCCATGCCACACACCATCTCGTGGACGACACGTTCATCGCGCGTATGGGGCCGCAAACAATCCTCATCAATTCGTCACGCGGCCCGGTAGTCCATAGCGGCTACCTCGAAGCCGCGCTCGAGAGCGGGAGTCTGAAGGGCTGTGTGCTCGATGTGTGGGAGGACGAACCGGTCATCGATTCCAGCCTGCTCGAGCTCGTGGACCTGGGTACACCGCATATCGCCGGTTACTCCTTCGACGGGAAAGTAAACGGCACCATGCAAATCTACGAGGCGGCCTGCAAGCACTTGGGCATCTCCCCCACTTTCGATGTGACGCCTCTCCTGCCGCCGCCCAAGCAGGCACACATCACGGTATATGCGGACGAACCAAACGCGCTGGCTCAGACCGTACGCGCTGTGTACGACATCCGGCGCGACGACGCGGACATGCGCAGCCGGCTGCTGTCGGCCACACCGGATGAGCAACCGATAGCCTTCGACCACCTGCGAAAAACATATCCTGTGCGGCGCGAATTCTTCAATACCGCCGTCGAACTGGCGGCGCCCGATGCGCAGCTCGAACAAAAACTGGCGGGGATTGGCTTTACCATCGCCACGCCCACGCCTTCCGTCACCGGCGGCATGTAACCGCACAACACACCGGGGGGCTTTATGGTCCTGCAACAAGTCAATAACGACGGCTTCCTCTCCGAGGAGGAGATTCAGGCGTTCGTGCACAAAGCGGCCGGCTCGATGAATGTAGACGGCAAGCGTGTGCTCTTCATCGTGCCCGACCACACCCGCTCGATGCCCATGGACATCATGTTCCGGGCCATGCACAGCGCCATCCACGACCGGGTGGCCAAGATGGATTTTCTCATCGCCCTGGGCACACATCCGCCCGAGCCGCCCGAGGTCATCTACCGGCTTTTTGGTATTACCGAGGAAGCGCGCAACACCACGTTCGCCGATGTGGGCATCTTCAACCATGAGTGGAAGAACGAGGATGCGCTCGCCAACATTGGCACGATGACGGAAGACGACATCGAGGAGCTTTCGCAGGGACGCTTGCGCCAACGCGCCGATGTGCTCGTGAACAAACGGGTGCTCGATTACGACCTCCTGTGCATCATGGGGCCGGTGTTTCCCCATGAGGTGGTGGGGTTTTCCGGCGGCAACAAGTATTTCTTTCCCGGTGTTGCCGGCGCGGACATCCTGAACCTGTTCCATTGGCTGGGCGCGCTGATTACCAACGCCACCATCAATGGCACCAAGCACACGCCCGTGCGCGACGTCATCAACCGTGCCGCCGCCATGATCCCTGCCGAGAAGTGCGCCTTCTGCCTCAATGTAGTGCGCAAAAACACCAAGGCAATCTACTTCGGCACGCCCGAGGAGGCCTGGGAAGAGGCGGCGGACCTTTCGGCCACGACCCACATCATCTACAAGGAACGGCCGTTCAAGAGTGTGCTCGCCATGGCGCCGGATATGTATGAAGACCTCTGGGTCGCGGGCAAGTGCATGTACAAACTCGAGCCGGTCGTTGCGGATGGGGGCGAACTCATTATCTACGGCAAGCATGTGCGCGAGGTAAGCGTGACCCATGGGGAGCTCATCGAGCGTATCGGCTATCATATCCGCGACTACTTCACGGCGCAGATGGAACGTTTCCGTGACATCCCCGGCGGCATTCTCGCCCACTCGACGCATGTGCGCGGCGGCGGCGTTTTTGAGAATGGCGTCGAAATACCACGGGTAAGCGTGACCCTCGCGACGGGCATACCGGAGGAAACCTGCCGGCGTATCAGCCTGGGTTACCGGGATCCCGACGCGATCGATCCGGAAGCCTGGCGCAACCGGGAAGATGAAGGCCTGCTGCTCGTCGAAAACGCTGGTGAAATCCTCTACCGCCTACAATGAAGCGACATGGTAAACACACATGATTTTACCGCAACACCGTATCTTGCCATTGCTGGCTGCCGTCCTTATGCTCGCGGCCTGCTACCAGGCGGAGCCGCCCGGGCCGCCGGCTTACGTGCCCAAGCATCACGCCCTCGACCTGGCCACCCGCGCCCACGAGATGCTCGAGCAGGGGGAGCGCGCATATGCCCTCGAATTACTTGATGAGGCCATCAAGGCGGACCCGCGGTTCCTGGGCGCAAAGGTGGACAAGGCGATGCTTCTGGCGGATGCCGGTGAGTATGAGGAAGCGGTAGGCATCCTCGAGAATGTGCTGGCCCTTGACCAGACCTCCGACCCGCACCTGCACCTCGTGCACGGCATTTATCTCGAACAGCTCGGCCGCCAGAGCAAGGCACGGCACGCCTACCAAACGGCCATCAATGCGTATGAAGCGCAGCCGCCCGATCCCGCGAAACGCCTGCGTCACATGCTGGGCCTCGCCCGGGCGCGGTACTTGCTCGAGGGCCTGCCGGCAGGGCTTCGCGCCATCAACGCGGTGCTTGAGCAGTATCCCAACAACAAACAGGCCCGCGCCATTAAACACACTATGGTCGTGGGCAAACGCAGCGCATTTCTCGTCATCCCGGTCGGTCCCCGGCCGACCGCTGATGAAACGACCGAAACCCCGGAAAATCGAGGAGAAGAGTAATATGCCCAAGAACGTCATCGTCGCACAGTCCGGCGGTCCCAGCCCCGTAATCAACAGCTCCCTGCGTGGTGTTATCGAAACCTGCCGGGCATACCCCGAAACTTTTGGCGCCGTCTACGGCGGCTGGCACGGCATCGAAGGCGTATTGAATGAGGAGCTGCTCGAGCTCTCCGCACAGGATGAGGACGAAATCGCGTTGCTGCGTTATACCCCGGCCGCCGGCGCTATCGGCACCTGCCGCTACAAGCTGAAAGATCACCAGGACGAAGACTTTCAGCGGGTAATCGATGTGTTCAAGGCCCACGATATCGGCTATTTCTTCTATAACGGCGGCAACGACTCGATGGACACCGCGAACAAAGTGGCCCAACTCGCCCAGAAGCAGGGCTTGGACCTGATCGGGGTGGGCGTGCCGAAAACCATCGACAACGATGTGGGCGACTCCGAGTTCAAGCTCATCGACCACACGCCGGGCTACGGCAGCGTGGCACGGTACTGGATGGGGGCCGTACAAAATGCGGACGAGGAAAACCGCGGCTCCTGCCCGGCCGACCCCGTGCTCGTCCTCCAGGCAATGGGCCGCAAGATCGGGTTCATCCCCGCTGCCGCGCGCCTCGCCGATCCCAAACGCGAAATGCCGCTGCAGATTTATCTCGCGGAATCCAAGGTGACGCCCGAGCAGATGTGCGACAACGTGAACGACCAACTCAAGCGGGACGGCCGCTGCATCGTGGTGGTGAGCGAAGGGTTCGACATGGGCGACGTGGGTGCCACGCGCGACAGTTTCGGGCATGTGCAATTCAGCGCATCGAAGCTGACCGTATCGCAAATGGTGGTCAACCTGCTCAACGAGAAGGGCCTTGCAGCCCGGGGCGCCGCACGCGGCCAGGTCTATGGTACCGACCAGCGCGACACCTGCGTCTATGCCTCGATTCCGGATCTCGACGAAGCCTACAAGGTTGGGCAGAAAGCAGCCCTCATCGCGCAGGCGGGCGAAAGCGGCTGGATGTCCACGATTCTGCGCGAACCCGGTCCCATCTACAACGTGCGCTATGATAAGGTGCCCCTCGAGGATGTGGCCAACTCGGAACGCACCTTCCCCCAGGATTGGATCGCCCCGACGCGCATCGATGTTACCGACGACTTCATCGCCTACGCGAAGCCGCTCATCGGTGAAGACTGGGCGAGCGTGCCGGTCATCAACGGCCGGCAGCGATTCGCCCGTTTGAAGCCCCTCTTCGCCGAGAAGAAGCTTCCCGCCTACGTGCTTCAGGCCACGCGGTAACCTGAACGGGAGGGCCGTATGAACAGAAGAAAATTCAATGACCCCTTCGAATTGCACGACATCGGTTCCGAGCCGGAAAACGCCGACCTTGTGCGTGACCTCACGCGACAACTGCTTGCCTGGATGGAAGAGGTGGACGACCCGTTACTGTCTGGACCGACCCCGGTGCCGTATTACCAACGCGCGATGGACGCGCTGCGCGATGGGAGCCGCTGATTCAACAATCGCCAATCCCCCATGCGCAGGAAAAATGAATAGCCTGCACATACATCCGAAACCCACTTCATAGTGACCGGCAACGCCTCGACGATGTGCCGCCTCCTGGCGAACACCTTGTGCCCTATTGCCGTGACGGCTGGAAACCGCCGGCATACCGGTGCTAACGCGCAGCGACCCTGGATCGGCGCCGCATGGTGCACGGACAAAGAATTGACCGAACCCAATGGATTGAACACAATCCAACCCGTGTCTGCAACCGAGGAGCTTCGCGATGACCAAATGGGAATACAAAACACTCAGCGTGCGGGTGTCCCCCCCTACCCTGGACAGCAGCGATCTGGATGAGCTGCTGGCGGAACAAGGAAAGGATGGCTGGGAATTGCTCGCGGTGACGCCGGTGCTGGCCAATGGAGAAACCCAGGCGATACTCCATCATTTCCGGCGGGTGGCAGAACCAGAGCGGCGGGTGGGATTCCACGCGGGATAACCGGCCTATACACCGCGAGAAAAGCAATTTCGTAATTCTTTAGCCGTTTGCCGTGAACCGTTTCCCATACTTCAGTAGGCCTCCCCGGTACGAGATTACCAGCAATCCCGCTGATATCGCGGTCTTCGCGGGGTGAATGTCCCCGGCCTTCAGTCCATGTGCGGAAAACACGTACATCGCTCCCTATCGAGGTGACGAAGCGGCTGTGCCTGGGTTGAACCATCCTTGTGTACGCAGGCAGACGCGCACGAGCATGAGCATGACGGGCACTTCGATGAGCACGCCGACCACCGTGGCGAGGGCGGCGCCGCTGGAGAGTCCGAAGAGCATGACGGCCGTGGCGATGGCGACCTCGAAATGATTGGATGCGCCTATCATTGCCGCGGGCGCGGCATCGTCGTACCGCAGTTTCAAGACCCACGCCAGACCGTAGCCGAGCGCGAAAATGGTGCAGGTCTGAATGAAAAGCGGTATCGCTATCCACACGATAGTGAGCGGATTCGCCAGGATGACCCCGCCCTTGAATGAGAAGAGCAGCACCAGCGTGACCAGCAGGGCCGCTATGGTAATGGGCGTGAGCACATGCAGGAACTTCTCTTTGAACCATGCTTCGCCCTTGGCGGCGATAATCCACCTGCGCGAGAAAAAGCCGGCGACCAGCGGCAGGGCGACATAGACCGAAATGGACAGCAGCAGGGCCTGCCAGGGCACGGGCAGCCGCCCCACACCCAGAAGGAACCCGCCGAGTACGCCGTAGAGCACGAGCATGGTCAGCGAGTTGATGGCGACCATGACCAGGGTGAGCCCATCGTTGCCTCGGGCAAGGTAGCCCCAGACCAGCACCATCGCCGTACAGGGCGCGATACCCAGCAGGATGCACCCCGCAAGGTAGCTGCGCCAGAGGGGCACTTCGAGCATCTTCGCCCCCTCGTGTATGATCACGGTGCCCGCGCCATACTCCCCGCCCACGGGCAGATCAAGTCCGAAGGGCATCTTCACGATATCGGTGGCCTCGGCGCCGATGAATCCGCGGAAGAGGAACCCCAGGAACAGCAGTGCGATTGCGTACATCGTGAAGGGCTTCACGCACCAGTTGATGAAGAGCGTGAGCAAGACCGGCTTACCGCTCTTGCCCGCACGGACCACCGAACCGAAATCTATCTTCACCATGATGGGGTACATCATGAAGAACAGGCATACCGCGATGGGGATGGAAACGACCGGGGCCCGGTTGACGTAGATGGCCATGCCGTCGAGGGTCTGCGCCAGACCGGGCGCGACCTTGCCGAGCACGATGCCGCCGACGATGCACAGCCCCACCCACACCGTGAGATAGCGCTCGAAAATGCTCATGCCGCCTTTGGGCGCAGTTTCGTCCGGTTTGGTCTCACAGGTCATTGTTACATCCTTCCATATATATGGGGTGCAGTTCTTCTACTACTGATGTTTTGGCCCCTTCGGTGACAGTTGTGGGCAAGCAAAACGGGGCTGACACAAGCGAGCGAGTCCCCGAGCGAGACGGGTCTGTCCCTGGTTTTGCGGCCTTGGAGAAAAGCGTCGCGAATTTCTCCAAATTTCGCAAGAAAGGGACAGTCCCTGCTCGGGGACTCGCGAGGACAGTCCCCTTTTTGCTTCACTTTTTCACCAACAGCGCGGTAGTACAAGAACTGCGCCCTATCTATGCATTCGTTCATGATCGGGCCACGATGTCATCCGCAACAGCAACCCGCTGGCTTTCTCGCATTGATCTCAAGGCTTACGATGAAATCCGCGGGCTTCGTGTGTTCTGGCAGGGCCTCTATGATCCGGCTATACAAGGGATCATTGATGTCTGTCATGGCTTCGATGTAGCCGGGTTTCGGCGTGAGCTGAATATTTGCAAGGCCAGCCTCTTCGGCCATGCGCCGGCTTTCTTCCACGAGGACGGCGCCGGCGACGCAGCCCACAAGCGCCTCGATCATTTCGGCGACGGTATCGGGCAAGCGTTGGGTGAGCGCCAAGTCCGAAACGGCCACGCGTCCACCTGGTTTGAGGACGCGGGCGATTTCCCGCCAGACCTGCGGCTTGTCCGGCGAGAGGTTGATGACGCAGTTCGAGATCACGACATCCACCGAATTGTCGGCCAACGGGAGGTGCCCGATTTCGCCCAGGCGGAATTCAACATTGTCGAGGCCCGTGCGTTCGCGGTACGCCGTGGTGTTGTCACGCGCCTTCCCGAGCATATCGGGGGTCATATCAATGCCGATGGCGCGGCCCGACGGACCGACTTTCCGGCCAGCGATGAACACGTCAAAGCCGCCGCCGCTGCCCAAATCGACGATCACTTCACCCGGCTCGAGCGAGGCGAGCGCAACCGGGTTCCCACACGAAAGGCCCATGTTGGCGCCCTCGGGCAGTTCAGAGAGTTCGCTTTCGCTGTAACCAATGGCCTGCGCGAGTTGGGCGAACGTATTGCCCGCGCCGCAGCAGGACGGCGCCGGTCCACAGCAGGAACCACCCTCGCGGGCAATGGCCGCATAGCCTTGCCGCACTTGGTCTCGAATCGAATCCGGTGTACTCATTCGTTTTCTCCCTGGGTCAGGCGCTCCGGCAAACATTCCACGAACGCGCGTATTTCATCGCGCACGCGCCGGTAGTGCCCGAGCGCCTCTTCTTCGGTTTTCGCGTCAACGGCCAGCTTCGGAGGATCGTCAAAGCCCACATGGATGACTTGCGCCCCGCCGGGGAACATGGGACAGGTCTCATGCGCATGGCCGCACACGGTGACCACATAGTCAAACTCTATGCCCTTCAGGTCTTCGAGCTTCTTCGACCGGTGATTCGAGATGTCGACCCCGGCTTCGGCCATTACCTTCACAGCCCTGGGGTTCAGGCCGTGCGTCTCGATACCGGCGGAGTAGGGTTCAATGGTATCGGCTTTCAGCGCGCGCGCCCAGCCCTCGGCCATCTGGCTCCGGCACGAGTTGCCCGTGCAGAGGAAAAGTATTCGCATGATATCCATCCCTCATGGCGCCGTGTAAATCATCCAGAGGCCGCCGAGTATGACGAGCACACCGCAGACCTTCTTGACGATGCTTGTTCCGCGGGATTCTTCGTTCCAGTTCAGGTATTTCTGAATGACTTCGGTGAAGGTGCCGGCGAAAACGATGACGGAGCAATGCCCGATGCCGTACATCAAGAGCAACAACACGCCATACCCGAGGTTCGTTGCGGCGAGCTTGAAGGTGACCCCGAGCATGGGCGCCATGTAAGCGAAGGTGCATGGGCCGAGCGCCACGCCGAAGACCAGGCCGAGGATGAGTGCCGCCAGCGCGCCCTTGCGCTTCATGCCCACTTGTCCCGGGCCGCTCCACGGCATGGGGATCACATCGAGCAAGTGCAGGCCGACCAGGAAGAAGATGACCGCGACGAACCAGTTGCCGTAGCGCCCGACATCGCCCATCATGCGGCCCGCGGCGGCCGTCAGTGCGCCGATGAGCGCAATGGTAATGAGGATGCCCAACGCGAAAAGCGTAGAAATCCAGAAGGCGCGGCGCGTACTGATGCGCCCCTGCTCGTCGATGAAGCCGATAATGAGCGGAATGCTCGCGAGGTGGCACGGGCTCAAGACGATGCTCAGAATACCCCATGTGAAGGAAGCGGCCAGTGCTATGGCGGCACTCCCCTCGACGGCATGGGTCAACGCGGTGAAGAGTTCCTGCATGGCTACAGTACACCCATTTCTTCGAACTGGGCCAGGATATCTTCTTTGCCCATGAAGCCCGTATGGCGGGTCCGTTCTTCTCCATCGGCATCGTAGAAAATCTGCGTGGGGATCATCTGTATCTCGTATTTCTTGCCGGCGTCCGGGTTCTTCCAGACATCGATAAACTGCACTTCGAAGGTACCCGCATACTCTTCTTCGAGCTCTTCGAGGATAGGCGCCATCGCTTTGCATGGAATGCACTTGTCGGCGCCAAGATCCACCAGTCGGGGCAGAGGCGCATCGGCCTCGGTCGTTTCCACTGCTGCGTCTGTTGGTCCAGAACTATCGGCGGCCGCATCGTTGCTTACGGCGACGGTGGCAGTCTCTTCGCTCGCTTTATCTTGCTCCCCCCTGAGGGCAAGCGTACCGGCCACGGCGCCGGCAACGGCGAGAACTATCGCAATCTTCCAGGCTGCTTTCATTGGTCTTTCCCTTTCTTTGTTTCAGTGTGCTGAAATGTCGCCAGGTGCAATCCGTTTTGGCTCCTCACTCAAGCATGGTCTTCACTTCATCGACCGACGGCACCTTGCCGGTCACCTTGACTTCACCGTCCACCACGAGGGCGGGCGTCACCATGACCCCGAAGTTCATGATGTCGTTGATGTCTTTCACCTTCTCGATCTGGTAGTCGATGCCGAGTGCCTGCGCGGCGGCTTGCGCGGTTTCGGTGAGCTTCTGGCATTTGGGACAGCCGGTCCCGAGAATCTTGAGGTCTTTCATCTTTCTGTTCCTTTCTTATTGGGATGCAGGCTTATACCGCGATTACGCCGAACAAAAGGCCGCTCACGGTCGCCATGACAATGACAAGCAAGCAGAAAACGACGGTCTTCTTGATTCCGAGCACGCTGTGGATGACCAGCATGTTCGGCAGGCTGAGGGCCGGTCCCGCCAGCAGCAGAGCCAGGGCCGGCCCTTTACCCATGCCCGCGCCCAACAAGCCTTGGAGGATGGGCACTTCGGTCAAGGTGGCAAAATACATGAAGGCGCCCACCACCGACGCAAAGAGATTGGCCGAGAACGAATTGCCGCCCACAAAGCGGCTCACCCATTCCGACGGGATAAGCCCTTCGCCGCCCGGACGCCCGAGCAGCAGGCCGGCCACGAGCACGCCCGCCAGCAGCAGCGGCAGAATCTGCTTGGCAAAGCCCCACGTCTGCTCGAACCACGACTGCATTTCCTCGGATCCGGTGGTGGTGATGAGCACCAGGCCCAATGCGCCCAGGCTGAAGGGGACCAGCGGCTGCACGGGCACAAGCAACGCCACCAGCGCCACGGCCGCGGCCACAAAGGCCACCTTCCACCAGCGCACGCCAAACCAGCGCACGAGGCTCAGGGCAAAAACGGCCGAAGCCGCGGCAGTCAGCACCCACTTATTGGCGTATACCGCATACCAGAAGCCTTCGGAGGTCTCCGGCGCGCCCCAGTTCGCAAACACGAGAATGGCCACCATGGCCGCAAAATACACCGCGTTTTGCCACAGTGGACGGTCCACTTCGGCTTCCGGCATCGCCGCGGCCGCGAGGGCTTTCTCCCGCTCTTCCTTCCGGAAGATCAGGTGCATGAGCAGGCCAATGACCACACTGAAGGCAATGGCGCCCACGGCACGGGCAATGCCCATCTGGAGTCCCAGCACACGCGCCGTCAGCACAATGGCAAGCACATTGATCGCCGGCCCCGAGTAAAGAAAGGCCGTAGCCGGCCCGAGCCCGGCGCCCATGCGGTAGATACCGGCAAAGAGCGGCAGCACCGTACAGGAACAGACGGCGAGGATCGTACCGGAAACGGAGGCGACGCCGTAGGCCAGCGCCTTGGGCGCATTGGCGCCGAGATACTTCATCACGGCGGCCTGGCTCACGAAGACGGCAATGGCCCCCGCAATAAAGAAGGCGGGAATCAGACACAGCAGCACGTGCTCGCGGGCGTACCACTTGGCGAGATGGAGCGCCTCCATCACGGAGGCGTCGAAGCGCGGCCAGCCCACCGGCAGATAAAAGAATACGGCGAAAGCCGCGGCGATCCACAGGGCGGGCCGCCATTCTTTCTTCCAGTCCATCAATCGGCTCTCCAGTACTTGGCGGTTTCGCCAAGCAGTTCGGCAAAAAAATTTGCGCCCTACGGCGTCGTGGAGCACTGGCAGGATGCTGTGGTGTCAAGAACACCTTCGATACACGCGAAGATGTCGACCACGCAGGGCACGCGTAGCTGGTAAAAGACCTGCAACCCGCGTTTCTCGTCGCTGACGATGCCGGCTTCCTTCAACACGCTCAGGTGCTTCGAGACCGTCGACATGTCCGCGCCGATCATTGCCGTCAGTTCACACACACACTTCTCGTGCTTCGCGATCTGGTCCACAATAAACAGCCGGGTCGGATGGGCCAGCGCCTTCATGACCTTCGCGCGCTCGTGATATTGGGCCGGAATCTTTACTTCCATTGTTCGCAATTCCTCAACTACTTGGCATTTTAACCAAATAGATATGCTTTGTCAAGTCGCGCCATTGGCGAGGGCCTGCGTCATCAGAGTTGGATTATGTGCTTGCATTTGGTTTTTCTCTGGGT
>CAZMVU010000112.1:0-15360 GCA_964569295.1 uncultured Nitrospirales bacterium | reverse complement strand
GCAGATTGGCGAAACACGTGCGCTCCCTTGCGCCATACGGCTAAAGAATTACGAATTTCCGAATTCGTAATGGACTTGCAGCGTCACACCCGGCCCTGCGGGGTGCAACGGCCAGACTAACGAGCAACCGCCGGACGGATTCGTCGAACCCGTCCGGCGGCAAGGGATGTTCTGAATGCTAGTAGCGCGAGCGCGAATAGCCGCCGCCACCGCCGCCACCGCCGTGTGAGTCACGCTCACGCTTCGGGCGCGCTTCGTTCACACTGATGTTGCGGCCGTCCAGGTCGACGCCGTTCAGCGAAGAGATGGCCTTCTGGGCCTCCTCGTTGTTCGGCATTTCGACAAAGCCAAACCCGCGTGAACGGCCGGTGTCGCGGTCCGAAATCACGCGCGCTTCGTCCACAGTCCCATGTTCGGCGAAGGCATTGCGCAGGTTGTCGTCTTGGGTGTTGAAGGAAAGATTTCCTACATAGATATTCATCGTGTCGTCCTTTCCAGAAAGTGCTTCCGGTGTTGGTGCTACGGTCGTGCTGAGACCAATCCGGAATTCGCAGGGAGCGTTACAAATACGCTTTCTGGAGGATCAGAACCAGGTCGGTGTAGCGGACAAATACGCCCATGCGTACTCTTAGTCGTAAGTATACACCCATATCGTATAGATAGCAAGTTATTTTTTCGCCGCCTCTGGGCCCCCGAATGCGCTGTGCCTGGCCGTCTTCCAAAGTTGCCCTGCCCGGCCTTCAAACGCCTGCTTTCGGGGGGCTATCTCCGAAAACAATGCCGCACACAGCAACGGAGCTATGCAGCCATCGGCCTTCTTCGGTGCGTCCGTGTCCGTTTTCAGCGGACAAAACGGCGGTGGTCTGCTCATATTGCACCCGCCGGTTTCCTGCAGTATGATCGGAGGCCATCACCCCGAAAGCCGCAGCTATAAAATACGGCGGCGCTCATCGCGAACACACTCAACACTACACGGAAACAATCTGATATGGATAACTGGGCAGAGGAAGTATATGCCTATATCATGGAGTTCACTGACTTAGCGTGTAAGCAGACGATTTCCCGCGGGCTGAGCTATGCCCGCGGCGGCAACGTGGTTTCCCTAAAACTCCATGAAAACGGCACGATAGAGGGGGATGTACTAGGTACGCACGTCCGGCCATACAAAGTCTATCTACGCCAGTCCGAAGACTTCGAATACTTCGCCGGCGAGTGCTCGTGTGGCCCCGCTATCGAGTGCAAACACTGCTATGCCGTGGCGATTCGCATACTCGCGGAGTTGTATTATCGTGCCCCGGCCGAGTGGGAGGATGCAGCCGAATACCTTCCCGCACCCTGGCGCAAAGCAAACACGGCGCTGCCGCCCGTAGTACTCGAGGGCGGGTTGGCCTTGGCAGAAGGGGTTTCTCACCGTGAAGACGACGGCTTCATTTACTTTATCAATGAGCCGGAAGACGAAGATGCGAGCACACCTACTGCGCAGCCCGCCGTCCCAGCGCCCGCACCATGGTGGCGCCAAGTCCTGAACGCCAGTACCCAGCACCAGATTGCGGAGGCGCTGAAGGAAGGGCTGTCGGCGCGCACGCTTCTGCCTGAGTATGCGCTGACCTGGACCGTACAGCGGCTCATGAGGCAGTCGGCAAACCGGGTGGCCCTGCTGCAAACATTCGAGGATCACGCAGCGGGGCTGGCTGAAGAACGGGGGCGCGCTTTGCGGCCGGACCGCAGCGGCCTCACCGAATGGCTTGATTCCGAAGAATGCATCCAACTGACTGAAAAAGAGCAAAAAGAGGCCAGCTTCCGCATCATGGAGGATTGGTTACGGCAGACCCAGCCCGACCCCAGCCAACGCGTGGACCAGGTGGAGTTCGTGTGGCACGTGGCATCTTCACCTCCGCCGCACCTCCCCACGCTCTGGTATCAGGTTCTGCTCACATCGAAGAAGCTGCGCCGGAGCCCGCGCAGGCGCCAGGCGATCGATCAACTCGCCTGCGACATACGCTGCGGCAACCGCGTGTTACCCGCTGCGCAGGCCAGTCTGCTGCAATGGTTGGCCAGCAATTACCGGCATACCCTCTTCGACCAGGACGACCGTTTTGCGGTGAGCGATGCCATGGCATGGCTGACCGGCTATGCGCATAGGGGACTAATCACATGGGAAGACACAGGCAACCCTGTTCACTTCGATCCCGCGCCGGCGCAACTCACCATTACACGGAAGGACGATGTGGTCATGTGGGCCACGCGCCTGAAGGAAGGCGAAGCCCCCGTGCCGCTGGACCAGTTGGCCCTGGTTTCCGATGAAGGAGCAGAGAACGCATATTCCAAGGCGCCGTTGAACGTCTTCATTCACACCGGGGACACCCTGCGCCGCCTCGAGACAGGTGGCATCCCGTTGGCCTTGCTGGAACAAGCCAACCAGTCGGCGGCACTCCCGGCGGGGGAAATCCGTGCCCGGGGGCTGGGCCAGCCATTGCTCGCCCACCTGCGCACCCTCGGCACGCTGGAAGAAGAACCGATTGTACATGAAGTGCCGGTGCAACCCCGGATCGAGTTCTATCTGAACCGGCAACAACACGTCCGCCTGCGGGCCACCGCGCTCACCCCGGAAGGGCGCTGCTTTGTGCGGCAGGGGCCCAACGACTGGCGGGCGACCACGGAGAGTGCCATTGCGGACACGGAGCACGCGCTGGTTGAACAGGAAAATGTCGACGAACTGCCGCAGGACGCCCCTGAGCCAACGGAGAATGCCGCCGCCATTGCCGAGCGTCCCCGTATGGCCGATCTCGAGCCTGCCGAGGGTTGGCTGCGTGCGCTCATTCCTGCGCAAGCCCGGCCCAACCGCATGCCGGCGGGCCAGCCGTGCGTCGACTGGTACCTGCCCGACATGGGCATCCAGGAATTCCTCGAGCTGTGGGATAAACGCCCGCCCCGTGTCAACTGTTATGGCAACAAGGCCATGCGCGACCTGATCTCCTTGCGGACGCCGCCGGAATTCAAACTGAACATCGAGTCTTCGGGCGTGCAATGGCTCACGGTCTCCGTTGAGATGCAGAACGAGGTGGATGCGCTCAGTTACGCCGATGTGGAGGCCGCGCTGCGCGCACAGGATGCGCCCAATATTCTCCTGCCCAAGCGAGGCCGTTACCGGCGCGAGGAACTCGAAGCCTATCAGGAACGCATGCGCACCCTGGCGGAACTCGGGATTTCATTGCGGCCGGGCGAGCACCGGGTACACGCCTTGCAGGTGGGCGCGGTGCCCGAGCGGAGCATCCGCGATGAGACCAAAGAGCTGAAGCGGTTTATCGAGGAAGCCAAGGCGCTGCAGAAGAAGTTTAGGGGCATTCCACGGGCGAAGGTGTCCAAGAAACTCGACCAGGCACTCCGCTCCTACCAGCAGGCCGGTGTCGACTTCTGCGCGTGGGCCTGCAAGACCTTTGGCGGCGCCATCCTGGCGGATGATATGGGCCTCGGCAAAACCTTGCAGGTCCTCGCCGCATTCACCGTCCTGCGCAAAGGCAAGCGGAAGAAGAAGCCGGCCCTCGTGGTGTGCCCGGCGAGCGTCACGCATAACTGGCAGCGCGAAGCGGCGCGCTTCACCCCGAAGCTGCGCACCCTCGTGCTCGAAAGCGGCGCCCAGCGCACGCAACTTCTGCAACAAGCCGAACAGTACGACATGGTCATCAAGAACTATGCCCTGGCCCGCCGCGACATTGACCACCTGCAAGCGCAGGCTTGGAGCCTGGTCTGCGTCGACGAAGCACAGGCCATTAAGAACCCGGATGCCGCCACCTCGCGGGCATTGAAATCGCTCGATGCGGAGTATCGCATCGCCCTGACGGGCACGCCTATCGAGAATCGCCTCACCGACCTGTGGTCCATCGTCGATTTCGCCGTGCCCGGCTACCTGCCGGACCGCGACGAGTTTGAAAAGGGAGCGGGCAACCAGCCGGGCCCCCTCGAGTACCAGCGGCTGCGTGCGCGCCTGCGCCCGATTCTCCTCCGCCGCCTCAAAAGCGAGGTGGCGCCCGAGCTGCCCGAACGTATCGAGGAGCGGCTCGATTGCCCGATGACGCCCGCCCAGCGCAAGGCCTATGCGGCCGAGCTCAAGCAGGCCCAGTTGCTGCTGCAAAGCGCTAAGAACCGAAAGGTCGGCGGGCAAGACCGCATACAGATTCTGGCCGCCCTCACCCGGCTGCGCCAGCTCTGCTGCGATCCCGCGCTGCGCCAGTTCCCGAAAGCTGGTTCCGGCAAGGTAGATGTCTTTCTCGAACGGCTGCAAGGACTCATCGACAGTGGCCACAAGGTGCTGGTGTTCTCCCAGTTCGTGAAGATGCTGGACATACTCGCCGCGCGGCTCAAAGAACAAGGCATCCCCTACTACACCCTCACCGGCAAGACCAGGAAACGCCAGGAACTCGTCAACGCCTATGAGGCCGACACCACGCCCTCGGCCTTTCTCGTCTCACTCAAGGCCGGCGGCTCGGGGCTCAACCTCGTATCCGCGAGCTATGTCATCCTCTTCGATCCCTGGTGGAACCCGGCGGTGGAAGCGCAGGCCATCGACCGTACCCACCGCATCGGTCAGGATAAGACGGTCGTGGCCTACCGGCTCGTGACCGAAGACAGCATCGAGGAGCGCATCCTCGAGCTGCAAGAGAAGAAGCGCGGCATGGTGGCCAATGTGCTCGAGGCCGACGCCTTCAACCGCAGCCTCACCCGCGACGACTTCGCCTTTATTCTCGAGTAGGAGGAGGCAACGCCAGCAACCGGTTCACGGCAGGGTACGCAGTCACCCGACAGCGCTCGCCGCGGAAACCTGCGAATCGCAGTCCACAACCGTGACACTGCCCAAGACCTTTCACTGCCTGCTGTGCTGACCGGTAGTGCCTGCGGTTGGGGAGACCGGTAAGAACGCCTCGGGCGCCGGCAAACAGGATTCAGGCACATCGCATAATGTTTCAAGCCTTGCAGAGGAAGGCGCATACGAAGCAGATGAGGCGCCTCCGAACCGGATGGAACCGCCTTTGTCTTGTTGGGGGCCTTGGCGTAGAATAGTACGATATAGGGTGCGCGAGGCGTGCCCGCGCAAAGCGCCGATTACCGGCCGGCAGACGCGATGAACAGGAGTGGACAGATCATGCTGAGAAGCTACGCGGCCATCTACGACCATGGGCGGATCGAGTGGTTGGACGCGCCACCCCCTCTCGACCGTACGCGCATTGTGGTGGTGGCGGAAGAATCGCCGCAACGCGAATGCACGCCCGGCGCATCTGTACAGCCCAACGGTGACGTGCTGGCCGCGCTGGTTGAGCAATGGAGCGCGGAAGCCCGGACGAATGCGGTGGGGAAATTCGGCGTGCCTACGGCGTGGCAGCACGCGCTGCGGCGCGAGCGGCATCAGCCCGGACGCGAGATGGACTGATGCTCTTGGACAGCAACATCGTCATCTATGCGTTTGACCCGGCGTTTGCGCAGGTGACGTCGTTTCTGCGGGGCCGGTCTTTCTCGGCGTCGGTGGTGACTCAAATCGAAGTATTGGGCTTCTGGCGACTCTCTGAAGAGGAGTATCAGCGCTTCGAAGCCTTCTTTCGGGCCGTCAACGTCATCGAACTCAGCTCCGCGGTCGTCAAGGAAGCGATTGCCCTGAGGCGGATGCGCAGTATAGGGCTGGCGGATGCGGTTATTGCGGCCACGGCCCTTTTGAACGGTTTCCCGCTGGTTACACACAATACCGAGGATTTCCGTAAGATCGAAGGCCTGGAGATATTGGATCCGGTCACCAGTCCGTGAGCACCCCCTTGCGCGGTCGCTCGCCCGGCCCCGCCACTCGCCCGGCCGCAAGGCCTGTCCCGTGGCATGACGTCCGAACGCAATTGAAGACGTGGCTCGGCGATCACGACCGACCCCGAGGTGGCGTTAGACAACACGGCGGCGAAAAGCCTGACGCAGCAGAGGGCCAGCAAAGCCATTGATTTCAGCTGGTCGACATGGCAGCCCTGCGATATCGGGCCAATCTTAACGCTGTCCTCGGGCGTGGGCGAAACAAAGACGCTGTATCCTCGAGCTGCAAGAGAAGAAGCGCGGCATGGTGGCCAATGTGCTCGAGGCCGACGCCTTCAACCGCAGCCTCACCCGCGACGACTTCGCCTTTATTCTCGAGTAGTGCCGTAAGGTTCCGCAGGCAACCCGAGGCGTTTCCGGTTGGTAGTTCGGGGACCTCTACGAATTGAATCGTCAGTGAACGAGGTTCGCCGCGGCAGCGCTATAGTTACCTGTTTTTCATGCTCGCTCGGCTATGGCGCGCACACCATACCAAATCCAACGTTTCACGCCCGGCGCACCCAGATGGGACTCGACCACGCCTGTTCGCCGTCGGCCTGCGTGACGCGCAGGTAGTAGATGCCTTCCCGCTTCGATGCCGCCCCCTGGCGCGTGCCGGACCAGCGGTCATGGCCCGGTTCGATCGGAGAGGGCGTCTCCAGCCAGCTTTCGCCGTCGTAGTGGCAGAAGGCAACCTCGGTGAGTGGGGCAACGCCACCCACGTCGATATGGAACGTGGGCGTTTCCTCGGCGCCGAGAACCACTTGCGACCCAAGCGGCTGCTCGCCGCAGTGAAAGCGCAGGATGATCCGTGCACCGGTCGTACCGTAGGTGTGACGCGCACGCATGCCTTCGTACAAGGCGCGGCGCGTGAGCTCGCCGGCAAACGTGGCCTGCAACCCGGCCGTCTGGTACTGGGCATCCTCCCGCCCGCCCTGCGGCCATATTTTTCCCGGCTGCTTGCACAGGTGCCCCATGGTGAGCCGGTGCATGTCGGAGCCGGCAACCACGCCGAGCCGGAGCCCGCGCGCCAGATTGTGCCGCAGTTGTTCTTCCCGTTTGGAGCGGTCCCGGCGGTGACAGGAGTAGATTTCATCGAGCCAGAGAACCCGATCATCCACATCTTCCCCATATCTTGTGTGGCAATGGGCGATGCAAAAGACAGGGTGCTCGTGTTCACGCAACATGCTCATGAACGCGCCTTCTGTCTTGCAGGAGCGCCTGAAGGGTGGCTCGTCCGGTGCGCGGCCTTTTTCGCACAACCGCGGGCCGTAGAGCAGTGTGACCTGGCCGGGATCAAGGAAGTAGGCGTTGGTATGGCCCTGGTTGGCCCACTCGTAGCCATAGAAGGTGACAAACCGGCCGGGGCGATGCGCGGCGGCAGTCTCGGCCAGGTACCGATCCCAAGCGGCCTTGCAGCCAAAGTACTCGGCATGACAGGAAACCGCGCCGAAATCGAGTCCGGCGACATGCGGCGCGTAGTTGAAATGCTCCGCGATGTCGATGGTGCCGTCGCAATCGAGCGTATGCGTGTGCATATCGCCGAAGTAGAGGCGTTCGGACGGCAGCGCCTCGGAGACAATCAGGTAGTTCGACTGGCCGGACAACGTCTCGGACCGCGCGGCAATCCGGTGCCAACCGGACGCCTTGAGGCGCAACCCCTCCACGCGTTTGTGTCCGGCGTCTTCCGGCGTAAAACGCACCCGTGCGGGCAGGTCGGCAGCCGCGTCACACGCGAGGGCCACCTCGCCCGTGAAATCTTCCGCCGGGTTGCCGTACTGGTCGATTGCGGCCATGGTCAGCGCGAAGGACTCTTCAACACCCACCATGGGCTGACATGCAACGTGCAGGCGCACAGCATCGTGGCCGCGCACGCGTACCCGGGGCAGGTCTTCAAAGCGGCCTTGCCGAATCGGGAGGAAGCGGTCTTTCTCGGGTAGATTCGCGAAGATGAAAGGCAGGAAAAAGTAGCGCGCGGCGAAGGCTGGCGCAGCCGCGCAGTCCCACTGCAACGTGATGGTATCGCCTTCTTCGAGTTTCCCGTTCGGCGACACCTCGAGCACATAGCGCATGTGTTCGTGTATGGATCGCACCATGTGGGCGGGCTCGTTGCAATACGGTTTATTGCCGCCCCAGTCGCCGACGGCCAACCGCACCGCCACATCTGCACGGTTGCACCGCCCCGTCACATGGTTCGCTGCGGCAGGTTCATCCACTTGCCACGGCGGTTCTCCGCCCCAATGATGGCTCGGAAAGTTAAAGTTCCACCGGTCGATGTAGCTGCCGTTCACAATGCCGATGCTCTGCCCACGGGGTAGGCCGTGCTTCCCGAGCGTAATGGTGAAGGTGAACGTAATCGGTTTCTCCGACCATGTCGTTTGCGGGGTGATGCGCACAGTGGTCCCTTCGCCAAGCAGCGCATCGAGGCTCCGCGCAGAATCGGCGGGCGTCCCAAATGCCGTGTGGGGACCTAGCAGCGCGGCAAAGGTCGCGGCCATTGTTGTTTGCATGAAGGTGCGTCTTGACAGCATAAGCAGTCTCCCACAGCTAACCCGAATATTTCACCAGTCCTGAATCCATCCGGCGGAGCTTGTGGTCTAAGTTAAAGTGGTCAAAGGACTTAACCACAAAAAAAAAAAACCAACACGATGAAAACACAGTGTAACGAATCACAAATGCATTTCCAAGGCCATGGCGGACGGCAAGGAAAATGTGGAAGGAAAAGAACGCCGGCGTGAATCCAGCAAGGGCAAAGGCCTTGCTTCATCAAGCACGCTCAACCGGATGGAACTGACGCCTGAAGATGCCAATGCCGACGCACGGTATAAGAAGATTGTCTACCATCCGGATAAGATTGAGAATCTCTTGGTCGATATCTTTCTTTGTTCGCAAAAGACGCCACCGATGACCCGCTGCATGGCAATCAGGAAGGACGGTTCTTTCATGGCTACTATGACTGTTACTGTTACATGCCACTCTATGTAACCTGTGGTTATCACCTGCTTGTGGCGGAGCTGCGCAAGGCTGACCAGGATGCGAGTGCGGGGTCCGTGGAAATCCTGGCCAAGCTGGTACATTGTTCTGCGCGGCGATTCCGGCTTCGCACGCGAAGCCATTATGGCTTGGTGTGAAGCAGCGCCCCCCATAGGCGAATGACCTGCGGTGCAGGTCAAGCCGGCGCGATAAGAACATGGAGATAAGGGGGAGGTGTATCTGCTCAGCGCAAAAACCAAGCCCGAGTCCCTCCAATAAACACTCTTAACCGCAATCCCTGGCGAAACGAGCGAAACCACGGAAGCGGTGAGATATCCTTGGCTAAAAAATTATGTCGCTTCCCATCCGGCGCCCGAAGTCTCCACTTCGTTACAGCAAATAGGATACCTTTGGGCCGAAGCGTCGCACGGTCTCCTTCCCTCGGAAGCTACGGCGTGACACGCAGGAGACCGGCCTTCGCCCGCCCTTCGCTTGCATCACGGTACGGCGCGGCGGTCTGCCGTTGCCTGCAGCGTGCCTTCCATACCAGGCTCGACCCCGGCAAAGCGCTCGATAACAGACGTGTCATCCAGCGGGGAAAGCACTTCCACCGTGTAGGCGGCCGGTGCATAGACGGTCGGGGTGAATCGGCCCCCATGCATACGCCCGGCGGAAACGCAGTTGCCGTCTGCATCCAGGACGCGGACGATAGGCTCGGGGGCTTGTTCCGGCATTTCGGCATCAAGCACAACGGCCGGCAGTTTCGGGGCGGTTATGCCGTAATTCTCCCAGGGGCCGAAGGTCATCGGCCAGCCGGGAAACTGGTCTTCGTCGCCGGCTTCATCGACATTGAGCCCCGGCGCAACCCGCCATGCCTCGACCCGAATGGCGTTGTTTGCCTTGTCCATCGCGACGAGTCCCCACCCGGCGGACTTCATCTTGCCGCGTTCTTCCCGAGTCGTGGCGCTGCTATGTTCCAGGGGCGGGTTGCCCACGGCGAGCACATCGATGATATTGCCGAAGCCGTCGCGGTAGAGTCCGGTGTTTGGCCGGTCATCGTGTCTGCCGCCGGCGATACGCTCGATGCCGGTGTCTTCCGGCAACCACCAACGCTGGTAGCCCGTGGCGCCGGCCGGCGTCACAAAACTGACGATGCCGTCGCCGGGGTTCTCGATGCCATGGCGCACGAGGGTGGGCAGGTGTTGATCGCCGGCCAACAGCATCACGCCGCCGCGGCGCAGCGCATCCACCGCCTTGTCGCGCCCTGCTTGCGGCCATCCGCCCGAGTCCATGTCGCCCAGCAGAAAGTTGCCGGACGTGCCGTGGTGCGTGGCGACCCCGCAGTAGACCGTTTGCGAGACGGCCACCTTCATTTTCTGCCCACGCCAGTCGGCTACCCACTGGCGCAGAAAGGCCAGTTGCTCGTCTCCAAGGAGTTTGGCGTTGGGGTCATCCACCTCTTCAGCCATGCCCGGCTCGGAGATGTGGTCCGGGCGGGGGCCGGCATGTTTGTGTTCGATCTCCTGGGGGCCCGTCTTGAACTTGCGGTCCTCGAGTATGGCGATACCGATGCCGCCATAGTTCATGGCCGTGTAGTAGGCGCTGATTCCCTGCGCGAAGGTCTTCTTCGTGGCGGGGTCGGGCAGGTGGGCCACCTGGGTGCGCTCGACGGCCTTGACAAATTCCGCCGGTTGCACGTAACCGCCCACACTCCCGACATTCTTGCTGTTGCCGTAACCGCTGGGGGCCTGCCAAATGGCCAGCGGTATTTTCCGGCCGCCGGCACCCCATATATTGCCCTGATAAACATCGTGGTCGTCCGGCATGGTGATGGTAGGCCGGTCCTTCATCAGACTGCGGAAACTCCAGCCCCAGAGCGCCAGCTTGCGCAGGTAATTCACGCACATGCGGTCCACCGGACCTGTGCGCAGGATACCCCAGCCGCCGACATTCTCATAGAGCTGGTCGCCGGTGAACATGAGCAAGTCGGGGTCTTGGCGCGCCACGTTTTCCGCCACGCACCGGTTCGGGAACAGGTAGTCCATGAAGCAAGAAAAGACGCCGGCGCGCACGACGGGCTTCGCTTCGGGGTTCTTCCTGATGGTTCCCTGCCAGTGGTGCGCGGCTTCCGCGCCGCCGGTATGGCGCTGCACCCAGGTCAGCCGGTAGGGTATGTCCACGGTGTCGTCCCAATCCTCTACCCGGAAATGGGCGGTCCAACTGAGCGGCTGGATCTCAGCGCGCGCCTTCTCCACCCACGCATCGCCGTCTTTGAATTCAAGCGCCACTTCACGCGCGTCGTTCTCGCCGGTTGGCGCCATTTGCGCCGTCAGCTTGAGGATGTTGTTTGACACGGTGTACTGCGACCAGAGGATGGGCCCGAAGGCGTGTTCCGGTTGATGCACCAGCTTCTCGCCTGTGAGCTGCCAGTCACGGAATGCCCAGAGGGCGTCGCGCGCACATCCCGCAACCGAACGCGGTGCATTGACAAACAACGCCACATTGCCCACGAGGCGGCCGGCCGGAATGCCGCTCTTCTTCAGGCGCTGGCGCTGCTTGCCGGTGGCCGTGTCGAGTGCGGCAAGTTCGAGTGTGAACGTGGCGCCGGTGTCCGGCGACAAGCGGAGCACCAAATCGACCGGCTTCGTGCCAAGGTCGGTATCGGAGCGTGACGCCTTGCGCTCGTCGCCGATGAACAGCTCGCCCGCCGTGTTGATCCCGGCATAGAGGCCCTCGCCGAAAAGCAGGCGGCTTCGGTAGTCGTCTATCGGGTCGTCCATGCGAATGCCCACGAGGAACCCGGCACTCCCTGCGGCGCCGCCGGCCTCGCGGCGCTGCACGGTCACGCTCAGGGTCGCTGGTTCGGCCTGGTCGCCCAGGGTGCAGGTGAGATGTTGCAGGGTCATCGTGGGGCCGCCGGGGGCGTGGGTCGTCACAATGCGCCCCTCCTCGATGCGCCAGTTCTCCATCGGGTTCGACCAAACCTCGGGGGTAATGAACCAGCGATCGGGCACAGTGTCCACGGAAACCACTGTTTCGACAGAAAATGCGGCGGCGCCCATGGCCATAGCCACACAAGAGATCAATAGCATTCGCATTGCGTTCGCTCCTTTCACCGCCTTCAGGTACTACGACGCGCTGTTCATGTTGAAGCGATAGTTCCCGCTGCCCGCTTCGAAGACAACCCAGCCGTCCTCCTGCATCGCACCGGACAGCCCGTCCACGCCCGATTCGAAGGCGCCCTCGTCCCAACACACGACATCCCCTTCGCGGATGGTCACGGCCTCGGCGCCGAGCGTGGGCACGCCGATGCGCGCCGCCGTGTTCGGCGGTATGGCTACATCGAGAGTCAGGGTATCGCCATCGCGGGTCCAGTGGGAAGCGACACGCCCGCGCGTAGTGCCGGTATGAGCCTGTACCTCAGTCAAATCACCGAGCACATAGGGCTTGATTTCGATCTCGGCGAACCCCGGTGCGGCCGGGCGGATGCCGGCGAGGTACTCGTAGAACCAGATGCACAAATCGCCGGTTAGCATGACATGGTTATGCGAGTTCATGGCGGGGTCGGCGGTGTCGCCATTCCACAGCTCCCAGATAGTCGTGGCGCCCTGTTTCACCATGTAGCCCCAGCTCGGGTAGTCCGTCTTGGTGGCGATGGTGTATGCCAGGTCCGGGCGGCCGTTGTCCGAAAGGGTGCGCATAAGCCACTGGCAGCCGATGAGCCCGGTGGCGAGGTGGCCGCCGTTGGCCTCAATCATTTCGGCGAGCCGGTCGAATACTGCCCCGTGGTGTTCCTCGGGCACCATGCCGAAATACAGCGGGAGCACCTGGCCGGTCTGCGTGCCTTTGCCGTAGGTGGCGGTTTCTGTATCGAGGAATTCACGGTTGAATGCGGCCTTCATCTCCTCGGCCCAGGTGTCGAACTCGGCAGCATCCTCCGGCTTGCCGAGCAACCGTGCGTACGACGCCATGAGCAGCTGGATTTTGTAGAAGTAGGTGGTGCCGAGGAGTTCACCCTCGGCTTTGCGGGCCGGGTCCTTCGTGTGGATGAGCTCCGGGTCTTCCGGCGGCACGCACCAGTCGCCGTAGGTATCGCGCGGCATGAGCCCCTCGTCGTCGATGTAGCCGCGCATATGCTGAACCCATTGCTTCATGTGCGGGTAGTGGCGTTCGATCAGGCACTGGTCGGCATAGACCGCGTAGAACCAGCTCGGCAGGATGACGTAGGTCCCCGGCCAGGTGACATTGTCGTTGTACATCTCCCAGAACGGCGGCGCCACATCGGGGATGCTGCCCTCCGCGTTCTGGGCCAAGCGGATGTCGTCGAGCCACTTGGTGTAGAAGTTCGCCATGAGGAACTCGTAACTCTGGGCCTTCGACTCGTTCGCGATGTCACCCAGCCAGCCGTGGCGCTCGTCGCGCTGGGGGCAGTCCGTCGGGATGCTGCGCAGGTTGCCGCGCACCCCCCACTGGATGTTCTCGTGAATCCGGTTGATCAACCCATTCGAACAGTGGAAATCACCCACCGGCTCGACATCGGTATGCAGCACCTCGCCGGTGAAGGCGTCGAGCGGCGGCGTGCCGGGCCAGCCCGTCACCTCGACGAACCGGAACCCGTAGTAGCTGAAGCTCGGGGTGTAGGTCTCCGGACCGCCGCCTTTGCACGTGTACGAGGTGGTCACCCTGGCACTGCGCATGTTGCGCACATCGAGGTTGCCCTCGTCATCCAGCACTTCCGCATGCCGCAGGGTAATCGTGGTGCCCTCGGGCGCGTCGACCGTGAAGCGCATCCAGCCAACCATGTTCTGCCCCATATCGAGGATGAACACCCCGGGTTCCGGCTCGGTCCGCCGCTGCGGCTTGAGCCTCCGGGTGACGCGAATCGGCTCGATGTGATGCGCCTCGAGCGCGCCTTCCAGCGGCGGCACCGCCTCGGCCTGTTGCCAGACACGGTCGTCGTAGCCCGGCGAGGTCCACGCGCCCAGCTCCATGCGCGCGTCGTACTCTTCGCCGTCGTACACGTTGTTGTTGCGTATCGGCCCGTCGGCCGTTACCTTCCAACTGGTGTCCGTCACGATGCGCGCCGTTTCTCCATCGGCATAGGTCACATCGAGCTGCACGAGGAGTTTCGGGAAGCCGAAGGACAGCGTCGGGAATGGGTTGCCGTAGCGCGGTGCGTAGTACCGGCCGTTGCCCAGCGCGGCGCCCGCGGCATTTGCCCCCCGCGCCACGAGATCCGTCACGTCGTAGGTGCTGTAGAACGCCCGGTCGCGGTAGTCGGTAAGGGCGGGCGCCAGCTCCGCCGCGCCCACGCGCTCGCCGTTGAGGTACAGCTCGTGGAAGCCCAGCCCGCACACGTAGGCCGTCGCCCGGGCAACCTCCTTGTCGAGGCCGAACTCCTTGCGGACGTAGCGCGCGGCCAGCCGGCGCTCCGGGGCATAGGTCGTCGTGCCCCACGGCTCCACGCCGTTGTCGCCGAGCACCTGCACGGGCTTCCAGGCATCGTCGTTGAACGGGGACTCCTCCCAGCCGGCGGCGGCCTCCTTCGAGGCGACCCACTCGGCGTCGCTGGCGATACGCATTTCCCCGCCATCGGCGAACTGAACGGTGAGCGCCGCCAGGACCCCGGCGGGGTTCACGTCCTCACCGTCGTTGCGCGCCACCACGGCGAGCACATTCTCGGCATTGCGGCGCAAATGACGCGCGACCTCTTTCTTGTCGGCGTGGTGGTAGGACTTCGTGGCAAGCACCGTCGCGCCGTTGAGCATAAACGTGGCCGCGTTGTCGGCGGTGCCCACCAGTTGCGCACTTACGACCTCCGCGTCGGGCAGGGTGAACACGCGCCGGAAATGCGCGTAGCCCGGGGCCGCCGCGTGGCGCGGGTCGCCCTCGTCCAACCAGACCCACGCCCCCTCGACAGCGGGCAGCGTTTCGTCTTCGCCCTCGAGGCCTATCCACGTGGCCTGCCAGTCCTCGTCATCGAGCAGGCCCATGGACCAAAACGCCGGCGCGCTCCACGGTGAGGCGTTGCCGCCGCCATCCCACACGCGCACACGCCAATAACACCGCTGCCGGCTTTCGAGCGGCACACCGGCATAGGGCACGAGGTGCGTCTGCGCGCTCTCGACCTTACCCGAGTCCCACAGGCCGGCCTCGCCCGCCGCAAGCGCCGCCTCCGACGCCGCCACCTGGACCTGGTAGGCCTGCTGTACGAGCCCACGCCCGGCCTCATCCGGCGCTTCCAGTTGCCAGCTCAGGCGTGGGATGGTTTCGTCGATGCCGAGGGGGGCCGTCTTGTATTCGCAGCGCATATCAACCGAGGCGATGCCGGCCGCCTCGGCCGTGCCAGTAACTACGAGGTACACGGTTAAGCATACAAGGGCGATGCAACGCATGGTCTTCACGGCGGTTCTCCTTGAAATGATAGAGGCGATGCGCGCATGAGCCACGTGCCCACCACGCAGCCCGCGCACCCATGAGCCTACCGGCTGTTGGCCCTGTTTTCCAAGTTAGGGTGCAGTTCTTCTACTACCGATGTTTTGGTTCCTTCGTGCCAGTTGTGAG
>CAZMVU010000111.1:0-15455 GCA_964569295.1 uncultured Nitrospirales bacterium | reverse complement strand
ACAGTCCCTGCTCGCGGACTCGCGAGGACAGTCCCTTTGTTTGCTCAAGTGATGAGTCCACGTATGTCCGCAAAGAAAGGGACAGTCCCTGCTCGCGGACTCGCGAGGACAGTCCCTTTGTTTGCTCAAGTGATGATACAAGGCGATACGGTCAGAGCTGCATCCTTTAGTTAACGCCTATGGGCCTGCGGCCCAGGCTGGTATGGTACGGGCCGTTGGCCCTAAGAAACAGCCGTGCTAGAGCTTACACAAGGTGCCCGAATAGCTTCTTGTTGTTCTTTATACGAGTCAGTGCCTAAGGCACTAACGTGGGTTTTGCCCACAACCCAGAACGCAGGGGGCCGGGGAGGGCGAGCGCGTGCTCGTGCTCGCTCAAAATGACTCCGCCCGCCTGGAAGGCGTATCTAGATCAGCCCGGGGCGCTGACCTGCGTAAACACGCGACAAAGAGTGTTAGGCATGCAAAGCCGGGCCAAGACCTGCCTGTGCCCCTCTCCGCGTGTAAGGCTCGAAAGACGAACGCCGCGTCCGGCATAAACTTCAAGCCGGACGCGGCGCCCTTACAGGGGAGGATGGGTACTAAACGCCTCGGCTCTGTCCAGGGTACGGGGACATTCCGAGGCGCGATGCGAGGCTTTTTGCGAGTTTGTTGCGCTTTGGCGCGGGAAACGTGTGTTCGAGGTGCTTGTCGAAGCGGGCGGCCACAGGTTTCGCGGCCTGAGGCGCCACGAGGGTGAGTGCGTCCAACGCCGGTTCCAGCAGGAGGCGCTCGAGTTGTGTGTGCCCGTCAGGCCCGGCGAGCGTCGTGAGCGCTTCGCGCACGGCTGCCTCGGACGAGGCCACGCTCAGTGCCTCGTAGTACGGCGCCAAGACATCGGCGGCGTTCTCAGGCGCTACGTCAAACGCACGCGTGACGGCTGCTTGGGCTTCTGTGTATGCGCGGTCTTCGAGGTCCGGGTCAAAGCGGCTGGCCACGTGCAGCATAATGCGCGGCAGATAGGTGGTGGCGTTGTGCAACATATCCCATGTGAGCCGGTGCGGCTCGCCACGCTCGATAGCGCGTGCATGTTCGAGCAACACGATGCGCCGGTGGTGCAGCAGAATTTCGCCAGCAAGCATGAGCGCCTCGGGGTGAAGAACTTTTTCCGCCAGCGCCTGCACGATGTCCGGATACGGACGGCGCGAGTGCTCCTGATAATGACCTTCCATCATGCGCAACCACAGTGCCTTAAACTGATCGTGCAGCAAGGCATCGGGTACGTTATTCAGGCGGCCGTCAATGGCATAGCCATATTCGTTGAGTGTGCGCAGCGCGGCATAGGGCTCACCCGCCTCGTAGAGGGCGCGCGCCTCGACCACGGCACGGGGAATGTCCGGCGCCATGGCGCGGTGCAGCGCGGTCATGCTGAACGCAAGCGAGATCAGGACAAGCACGGCGGTGAGTCCGAAGGCAAACGGGCCACGCAAACCGAGATAGGCGTCCACCGCATCGATCAGGCGATTCGTCCGGGATTTCCCGGGCGAAGCGGGCGCCGCGTCGGGGCATTCGGACGCTTGCATGTTGTCGTGGTTCATCCCAGTCTTTCACAGGTGTGGCATGGGCCTTTACTGGATTTCAAAACGATTTTACCTACTTAACCCGGAAATTGCAAATTCAACACCGGGCCGCCAAATGGCACAACCCCCGGCTATGGGGATGGCCGGGGGCGTGGCCCGATGGCTTCGGGCTCCTGGAATGGGAGACAGCGATAGAGGAGCAATTGGCGTGCCCGTCCACTGGCCGAGGTGCACATTGATGCTATGTTATTGCACGGCATGCGTTTAGGCGCGTTTGACGCCGGACTTTTCGCCGGCGCGGGCCGCCATACGCTGCCCGGGAAACCGGCAAATCGACAAGAATTCACCGCCCATTCGTCAATCGCGCCCGGTGAATCAGCGGGTAAGCCGGTCCGCATACTTGCGATAGAGACCACGAAACTGATGGTAGGTGAGGCCAAGCCATTCTGCGGCGTCCCGCTGGTTGTACCGGGTGGCGGCAAGCGCCTCACGCAACCGCGACGCCTCGAATTCGGCGACGGCCTCCTTGAAAGGGCGGGGGTTGCCGTTGGCGTCAGGGGCCGGCGGTGGGCTGGATGTTGGGGGCTGCGTGGCCTCGGGGCAGGCGGCGTAGGGATTGGTGAAGGGGGCGAACTCGACCTGCTCGATAACGGGGCCCGCGGTACGGTATACGGCGCGCTCGGCCACATTCTTCAGTTCGCGCACGTTGCCGCGCCACGGGTGGCCTTCGAGCTGGTGCGCGACACCGGGACTGAAAACCGGCGCCGCCGGCCGCCCCAGTTCGTAGGCCATGTGCGCCGCAAAATGGTTGGCCAGCAGCAAGATATCCTCGCCCCGGGCGCGTAGCGGCGGCACATACAACACCTCGAAGGTGAGGCGGTCGAGCAGATCTGGCATGAACCGGCCCTCTTCCGCGAGGCGCGGCAGATCGGCATTGGTCGCGCCCACCAAACGCACATCCACCTGCACAGGGCCCGATCCGCCCACGCGCTCGAACTGGCCATACTCGACCACACGCAGCAGCTTCTCCTGTACCTCGAGGGGCAGGTGTCCCAGTTCGTCGAGAAACATGGTGCCGCCGTCAGCCGCTTCGAACCGGCCCGGGCGGCGGCTGGTGGCGCCCGTGAACGCGCCCGCTTCGTGGCCGAAGAGCTCGCTCTCGATCAATGTGGGCGCGAGGCTGGCGCAGTTGAGCGCGGCCAGTGGCTGGTCCCAGCGTTGGGAAAGAAAATGCAGGCGGCGCGCGGCAAGTTCCTTGCCGGTGCCTCGTTCGCCCACCAGCAGCACCGGCCGATCGACCGGCGCGACGGCCGAGATGCGCTCTTGAAACGCCAGGAACGCCTCGGACTGTCCGAGTGCTTCCTGCGCGTCGATGGGGCTGGTGCCCTGTGGCTGGCTGGTGTACATGGCGTTGTCCGTGTCTATTTTTCAGGGGCTGTTCCCTCGCGCACGTCCTGCCGATCGTGCATTAAATGGTTAAAGTTACCATTTAGGCTTACCGCATTCTACCAGATACTGGCGTATTTCGCCACATCGTACAAGACAGAATCTGTGTCTTTATGCGTAAGTTGTCCAATCATTTATACTTAGCTCATATACTGCTCGTTGGCACGGCGATTGCCATACTCAGCGTGCCATGGATAAGAACGAAAACCATGGCATAACAACCAACGAAGAGGAGCTAGACCGATGGGCGTTTTCTCACGTTTTCGGGATATCGTGAACGCGAACATCAATGCCATGCTGGACCGCGCGGAAGATCCGGGAAAAATGGTGAAGATGATGATTCGCGAAATGGAAGACACACTGGTCGAGTTGAAGGCATCGTGTGCGGCGTCGATGGCGACAAAGAAGAAAGTGCAGCGCGAATTGCAGTTTGCGGAGAACCGGGCTGCGGAATGGGGCGGCAAGGCGGAACTCGCGGTCAACAAGGGGCGCGAAGATCTGGCACGCGAGGCCCTGCTCGAGAAGCGGCGGCTCACCCAGCAGGTGGAATCGCTGGGGCGAGAGTTGGACGAGGCGCAGCAGGTGGTCGAACAATACCAGTCGGATATTGCCCAGTTGGAGGCGAAGCTCGGTCAGGCGCGGGACAAGCAGCGCATGCTCGTTGAGCGGCATCGCCAAGCCGAGAACCGCCGCCGAGCGCAGACGGATATCCGCCGGTTCGACAATAGCGAGGCTTTCCGCCGGTTCGAGGAGTTTGAACAACGCATCGATCGGGTGGAAGCTGAGGCGGACCTGGTAAACTATGGGCGCACGGCGTCAATCGAGGAGGAGTTCGCCGAGCTTGCGCGGGACGAGGAGATCGAGCGGGAGCTTGCGGCACTGAAAGCGCGCCGCACCCCACCGGCCAGCGACACCCCTGTCTAAGGCAGGTGCACGCAAACCGCGCGGCTTGGTACGCTGGCAGGAACGTTGCGCGGCGAACGGAAGGATAACACCGGACTATGAACACGCTTTTCCTGAGCCTGCCTGTGCTGGGGCTGCTCACGGCTATCGTGATTGCCGGCATGCTCTGCTACACGCTGCTGCGCATTATCGACGGCGCGGGCGGCCGTAACCCAACCACGCTGAGCAAGGATGAAACCCGGATGATGCAGGAAATCTACCAGGGCCTCTCGAAGATGGAAGCGCGCATCGAAGTGCTCGAGTCCCTCTTGCTGGAGCGTAACCGCAATGGAGATACAAAATCATGAGCCCGCGCTATGACCACCATACCAACGCGCCCTACCGCAGCCGGCGCGGCCTGATCTTCGGCGTGTGCCGCGGCTTGGCCGAGCACTTCAACTTCAGCGTGTTCTGGACGCGCGTGCTGGTATTCGCGGCCTTTGTCTTCACGGGGTTCTGGCCCGTAGGCGCGCTGTACTTTGTGTTGGCACTGCTCATGCGCCCCGAGCCGGTTGTTGCTTTTCGCACGGAAGGTGAGGCAGAGTTCTACAACTCCTACACGGCCTCGCGTAAGATGGCGCTGCACCGGCTGAAACGCACCTACGAGGAACTCGACCGCCGTATCCAGCGTATGGAAGACCGCGTGACCGACCGCAGCTATGACTGGGAACGCCGCCTCTATGAAGGCCGGTAAGCCAAACACCGCCTGAAATCACCCTTGGATAAGGCAATTGTTGCCCCGGCTATTCCTGAAGCCAGCGCATCGGCAGGCCGGTTCTCAAGGATTGCGCTGTTGCGATGCTACGGTGCTTTTGGACGATGAAAACAAGGGGTGCAGATCTCGCATTACCGCTGAACATCTTCCGAACACAACGTATGATAGTCAGCAAAACCGGGACGGACGCAAGCGAGCGCGTTCCCGAGCGAGACGGGTCGGTCCCGGGTTTTGCGGCCCCGATAGAAAAATTTCGTGACCTTTTACACGAGGGGCCCGCAAAGAAAGGGACAGTCCCTGCTCGCGGACTCGCGAGGACAGTCCCTTTGTTTGCTTCACTTATGCTGCGAAGCGGTAATGTCAGAACTGCACCCAAAACAAGTAATGCTGGGTCTTCGCGAGAATCCGCAGGTTGCAAGTCCACGCCGGTCCCGTTTTCCCCGCCCATAATGGCGTCGATGTAATTACGGCTGAAGCAGTCCAATAGCGCGCCTGGAATCCGCGCTCACTTCATGACGTAGCTTGTGGCCCGTTTCACATACACCCACGCAAGCGATGTCATTTCCAGAATGACGGCACGCTTCTGTCACTGAAGGTAACTGCGTCGCAGCGATGAGCAGGCGCAAGAAGCGTTGGCACTCGTACGCGGCTGGTTTGCGTACTTCAAGCACAGCAAGAAGACCGCGTTCGAAGCGCAGGACGGCTGGGTACGTGTGCGGTTGCGCGGCAATCGGCCCACGTGGGCGTTTTACACAATCCGGTGAATGCCGCCGCAAGCATGCACGAGCGCCAACAGCACGCCGCCTCTGCACATGCGAGGCAATCCTGACCGCGCAACACCACCGAGCACCGTGTGTTCAGCAGCGATTCGCTTGCATAAAGGCGCGGCGTATTGTTCAATAGTCCCGAAAGTGGAGCCGGACACCCTTTTCCACAAACGGTGACGCACAACGTCTTTTACGTTCAACAGCCGCGACTGAGCGGTGCGGCTTGGGCGGCAGCGTGTCCGGCAAGCCAGCAGCAGGGTGTCTCAAGCGGGAGATAGGTATGCGCGCTCTTGTATTCGATGACATATTACACGTAGTAGATAAGCCCATCCCGTCCCCTGCACCCGGCGAAGCGCTGGTCAAAGTGCTCGCCGCCGGGGTGTGTAATACCGACATCGAGCTCATACGCGGGTATATGGGTTTCGCCGGCACCCTCGGCCACGAGTTCGTGGGCACTGTTATCGAGGCGAACAACGCGCATCTGGCAGGCAAACGCGTGGTGGGCGAGATCAACTGCGTATGCCACACCTGCCAGTTTTGCCAGTTGGAAATGCCCCACCACTGCATGGGGCGCACGGTGCTTGGCATCCAAGGCCGTGATGGCGCGTTCGCCGAATACCTCACCTTGCCGGAAGAAAACCTGCACCTCGCCCCCAATTCCGTGCGCGACGATGTGGCGGTGTTTACGGAACCGGTAGCCGCGGCCTTCCGTATCCCCGAGCAGATCGTGCTCAGCCCCCAAGACCGCGTCATCGTATTGGGCGACGGCAAGCTGGGGCAACTCATCGCGCAAGTGCTCTGGTTGCAAACCAAGAACCTGGTGTGCGTGGGGAAACATGCCTGGAAGCTGAAACTCTTGAGCCGGCTTGGCATCACGACGGCGATGCAAGATGCGCCCATCGAGCGGGGGGCCGACGTGGTGGTCGAGGCGACGGGGTCCTATGACGGCTTTGCCCGTGCTCTGGAACTCGTGCGCCCGGAAGGAACCATCGTACTCAAAACCACCACGAGCCACCCCACCGCCTTCGACCTGAGCGTGCCGGTAATTAACGAGGTGCGCATTGTCGGTTCACGGTGCGGTCCGTTCCGGCCGGCTGTCGAGGCGCTCAGCCTCGGCAATGTCGAGGTGCGGCCTCTGATTACCGAGGTTTTTGCCCTCGAAGACGGTGTGCAGGCACTGGAACGGGCGCAATCCCCTGACGTCATCAAGGTCGTACTTCACATGTGACCGGCGGCAGGTCTTACCCGCCCCCCACGGCGTTACTCGTGAAGAAAGCCGTGGTACAACCCCAGGTAATACGGCAGCAGGTACATGGTGGCCGGGTATTCTCTGCGCCCTTTGCCGCCCCGGTAAAAAGCTTCCAGCCGCCTTGGCTGAGGCGGCCGGCGCTTTCAGGCAGATCGGGCGCCGAGCAATTCCCGCGCGGCGTCGACAACCGCCTCGGGGACCGGCCAGGGGTCCGCGCGCACGACCCGGACATGGGCACCCCGCGGGGCCCAGACCGCAGGTTCCGTGGGCCCAAAGACGGCTACGGTGGGGCAACCGGCGGCGGCGGCGAGGTGGGTGATGCCGCTGTCGTTGCCGATGTAAAGCCTGGCGCTGGCGAGCACACCCGCCAATTCCAGCAGGGAGCTGCGGTAAATGGTGTGTGTACCCGGGGGCAACGCGATGTCTTCCTCCGCCGGTCCGACACACCAGCCGATGCGGCGCCCGGGCTTGCGCAGCATCCTTGCGGCGGCGGCGAAGTCCTCAACGGGCCAGTTTTTGCGCGCACCGCCACTGCCAGGGTGAATAACGATGTCCGGGCCTGGCGCCGCCGGTACAGCGATGCGCGGCACATCGCCACAAGGAACCCCGAGGCAGTGGCAATAGTATTCGGAAGCATGCTGTTGCCAGTCGGCCGGTGGCAGACCGGGCAAGCAGAGGACGTTCTTGATACCGCATGCACGCAGACCTTTGGCAATCCTTCCGTCGTCGTCGCGCATCCACACCAGTGCGCGGTCATGGGGGGCGCAGCACTGCATGAGGTGTGGGCTGGGTGTGCCGAGAAGGGTATGGAAACCGGCCGCATCCATATCATACACCGCCTCGGCGACGCCCATCGCCGTTGCCAGCGACACGCGGGACAAACGGCCCATCACCGCGATAACCTCTTTCTGGCCGAAAGCGGCGAGTGCTGGCGTAGTGAGGATAAAATCGCCGATGCCGCCGCTGTGTATGACAAGCGTGCTCATGCGCCCGTGATTGCCCGGGCCGGGATAAACGGCGTGCTATGGCGTGTATTGCTCGCGTGCATTGGCGTCCCTTAACGCGCGGCGCCGAATGTGACGAACCGCGCGAGATGGCGCGCGAAGGCTTCGGCCCGTTCGGTCAGATCGTCATCGATCTCGGCTGGGCGCGGATCGAGCAGAATCAACGCGCCCACCACGGTCTCACCGCTGCGCATAGGCGCAATCAGCATCCGCCTCACCCCGAGTGCTTCAAGCCAATCATCTTTGTATTGCGGCCGTTGATCGAGATCGGCCTGCGCCAGTGTCCGCCCCGTACGCACCACGCCGCCGGCCGTGGACTCCCACACGGGCAACTCGGCCGCCCGGCCCGCCGAGTCGCTCGGCAGCCCATGACTTGCCCGGCAAAAGAGACAGTCGCGCTCCGCGTCGCGCAGGGCAATGGCGGCCATGGCAAAGTCGGTGGCGGGGGCAATAACCGCACACGCGGGCTCGATGCCGCGGGTCAGCGTGCCGGCATCGAGCATGGCTTCGGTCACCCGGTGAATGGCCGCGACGTTCCGGTGCCGTCCACGCAGCAGCTCCGTTGCATGCCGGCGTGGCGAGATGTCGTTGCCGACCGACAGTATTTCGAAAAGCGTGCCGTCTTCATCGCGCAGGGGCGTGTTGCTCCAGGCTATCCAGACACGCTCACCATCGCGCAGCACATTCTCGTTCTCATTGCGCGCATAAAGCTCTGGGCGCTCGGCTATATCGGCAATCATACGATCGAGATCGCGCCCGCTGGTCTCGGTCTCCGGCACGATGACGCCGATAAGACTCTTGCCAATCACCTCCGAATAGCTATATCCGAAATATTCAAGGGCAAAAGGGTTTATATAGGTTAGGACGCCTTTCGTGTCGAAGCGCAGGATGATGCTGTTTGCCTGTTCGACAATCTCGCGGAAGTCAGGATGTTGCCCGGCGGCTGGCATGCTCACGGGTCCTTTCTTCCTCGAACCGGCGGTCCCGGCACGATGTGCAAGGTATACAACTCATTGGGCTCAAGCTGCACGGACACGGCATCTTCCGCGACAGGTACGGTCTTCCCCGGATTCTCGAGCACATCAGCCTTGTGCGCCCGTGCGACGTGGCGTCCGCCGGGAAGTTTGAACTGGAGGGTGCAGGCTACCGGTTCGCCATTTGTTTCGAGCAAGCGCACGACCAACCCATCGCCACCACGCGCCCGTTTGAGCGCCACCAACAGCACAGGGCCGCCCTCGATCTGCATCACGGAGCGCGGCCACGCATCGGCCGGTTCGGCGCCGGTATCGAGCCACAGCGCACGCAACGGGTAGAACATGGGCCAGCTTTTCCGCGTGGCGTCCATGGGGGTGGCGGCGCCATCGTGGGTGGCGAGTCCATAACGGAAGGTGATCATGCCGGACTGGTCCGCCTTGAAGTTTGTATGCCAGTAGTTGTTCATGGCCAGCGAATACACGTGCCCCTTATCAAAGGTAATGTCGTCTGCCCAGCGGTACACATTCCAGTCGCTCAAGCTAAGGACCGGCGCATCAAGTGGGGCGAAAACCACCCCCCCACTTTCGCCGCGCACCTCGGCCCACTGCTGCACGCTGTAGAAATCCTGGCAGGTATAGGCGAGCTGCTCATCGCCCGGCCGCATAGAGGCGAGTGGTATCTGCAAGCGGAACTGCGGTGAAGCCACGTTAAACGGAAACGCAAAGTAAATTCCTTCGGGATCGGTGACGGGTTCCTTCTCGACGATGTTCGTAATCTCGACGCGGTCCAAGTCGTCATAAAGCCGGATTTCCTGGCGAATCACAGGACAACCCGGCAATTGGGTGTGCGTCTCGATGGCGTCGAACACAGGGCCATGCACACTGCGCACGAGTTCGCCCTCGCTGGCCGGCGTGTGATCGAAGTCCACGGGCTGTTTGCGGTTAATGGCGTCCCGGCCGCCTTCCGGCACGGCGCGTACGGGGTGATTCATGTGCAGGTCCGCCTGCGGATCGAGCAGTTCGCGCCGTTGCGTCTTGTCCAGCCAGCCGGTCCACTGGCCGGTAGCGGGATTCACCTTCACGTGGTAGCGCTCATTCTCGATGACGGCTTGCGTGCGTTGCTCGGGCATGCTCCCGGCGGTTTGCTTCTGGAAATCGTAGACCGCATAGCCCACAGCCGGTATGTCCCGCGCGATGAAGTGGGCCATGGTTCCGTCGATGGCACGTTGCACCGGCGTGGACTTCCCGGTATCGCGCGCCATGGCGACGAGGCCCGGCGCGTCCTCGAGTCCGGTTCCAGCGAGGTCGACATGAACCACATCGGTGCGGGACCAGCCAAGCGGGTTCCACACGGCCACGCTGTGCGCCCGGGAAGCCGGCAGCCGGCTTCGGAGCTGCCCCAGCGCCCACGCTTCCGCTTCGGCAGTCTGGGCCTCTGCCTTGTCTATCTGGGCTTTCTTCCAAGCCCATTGTTCCTTGACTTCGGGTGCATCGGGATTCGAAATGCTGTTGTGTGCGCCCCAGGTGTGTTCGTCGAAGTGCAGCAAATGGTCCCAGGCGCGCGCGAGCGTTCCCCCGGGATAATCCGTGCCGGTCGAGACCAGCCAGCCGAGCGCCGCAAGTCCCTCGACCGCCACGAGTTCATCGTGGAGGAGGCGCGCGCGCCCGGTCTCCGCAGCGGAACTCGCGGGGCCTTCCGCCCACCAACTCGGGATGTCGCCGGAGAGGGTGGGCGCCTCTTCCCCATGCTGCGCTTCCAGGTCATCGAGGAACATGCGGTTCGTCGCCACGCGTACCCTCGGCCACACGAATTTTTCGTTCCAGTCGCGGGCATTTTCGCTGGCGTCCATGTCCGGCGGCAGGTTGTCGCCGCCCATGCGCAACTGGATCAGGTTCGAGGCGGCGCCGGCGGCTTCGTTACGCTTGATAATGCCGTGAAAAGTTTCCGTATGCAGGCCGGGCTCGCGGAAGAAGTTGCCCTCCCGGTAGCTGTCCGTATACCAGACGAAGGCTTTCGCGCCGCTCGGGGCCGCCCAGTAGAACGGCCGCGGCACGGCGTCCTTGCGGTCCCACAGGAACTGCCCGCGGATGCTGTTGGCCCGCAACGCCGCGCGCGGCATACCAGCCCCGGCGAGCAGGTCGGGGAGGGCCCATGTATAGCCCGGCACGTCGTCAATCATGATCGTGTCGATGGGAATGCCGTATTCGCGGCGGAGGGCTTCCGCGTCGTATAGGCAGCGCACGAGTTCCTCGTGACCAACGAGCTCGGTGGGCATGTTGAGATAAAAGCCGCACACTTCGATGACGCCCGTGCGAACCAGCTCCATGAACCCGGCTACCACCTCCGGATCGTAACGTTCGATAAACCGCTTCATCAGGCCCGACACCTCGACGGTCCAGCGGAAGCGGCTGTCTTCCGGCCAATCCGCCGTGGCCTCGCAGAAGCGCGCCGCGGTGCGCATATCTTCGGTGAGCCGTTCGATAACCTCGGGTTGCGGCTCTGTATACCCGATGTCATAGTGCGTGTGGGGCGTCATGTAGAATGTCCACGGCCGCACCGGCGCCAGTTCACCTTCCCAGGTGAGTTTCTTGCCGAGTGCCGTTTCATAGGTCATCGTGAGGGGCGTGGCCGCCGCCGGCTCGGGCAGGAACAGCTTGAAGGCGTCGCCGAAGAATTCCGCCGCCTCGACCTTCCACCAATCGCTGTCATCTCCAAGGGTAAAGTCCAGCCGCCCGGACACCGGATGCACCCCCTCCTCACCCACGGTCCGGATACGGACTTCCCGGCGCGGGGTTACGGGATGACGGTGTACAAAAGGCGTTACCTCCACCTCGAGGCGCAGCCGCTTGTGCAGGCGCTCGATACGGGCCTGGCGCATGGCGTCTACCGTGGCAGGTATTGGCGCCAACTCCCCGCCCCATACCGCCCGGAACATGCGGAACGCCGCATGCGTGCCGTCGTGAATATGCACGCCCACGCTCCCGGCGGTGGTGTCGGCGTCCCAAAGCGCGGCCTGCCAGTCAGGCTCCGCGCCGCCTTCCTGCCATACTTTCGCGACAACAGCGTCGTCCACGGCAGCGGCTTTGATGTGGTACCACGCGCCGGATTGCAGATCAAGCTTGGCATCATGGCGCACGATGCTGCCGTGTTGGCCGCCGGCATACGGAATAATCTCGAGGCAGTCGCACCGGTCGTAATAGCGCACCGCGATACAGGTGTGTTCGTCACGCGCGCGCAGGAGAACGCCCGCATTGCGGCGGGCCGTGTCCCCCACCTGAAAAACCGCCTCGACCACCACATTGGCCACCGGCGCAACCGGCGCAAGACGTCCGGCATAGCGCGCATCGCCCTCATAGCGGTACTGCCCATCGGCCAGCGCCCAGCCCTCCCCCTCGAAATAGGGCTCCCAACCGCCGGGCTCGGAGAACGCGGTTTCGTATTCGCCGGCCAAAGCACTCGTTGCACCGAGAAGCACGGCAGCGGCAAGAGTCGCACATAATGCTATTGACCGTGTTTGGGACACTCGACTGCCCGCTTGATAATTCGCCATGAACAACCTCCACGATTCCACGCTTATCCGCCCGTGCGCTTCCACATGTTTCTTGCTGTCAACCTGTACCCCAGTATAAAGCACCGGCACGTCCTGTGTGAAAAACACCACGGATGCACACGTGAACCCCAATGCCGTATGCTGCGGTCAGATCTTCGTGGACTCACAAACAACGGAAGCGGAGGAGAAACCATGCGACCCACCTTGTTCCTGGTCCTGCTTGTTCTGGTTGTGCCGGCCATGGCGCAACCGAACACCAAACCCCTTGCCGGTGATTGGGCCTTGCGCCACGTTGACGAAGTCGATGCTTGCGCGGAAGATGTCGCCGCACCAGAGTTCGATGCCAGCGCCTGGCGGCGTGTGGGTGTGCCGAGTACCGTGCTCGGCGCGCTAGTCGAGGCCGGGGTGTATCCGGATCCGTACTATGGGTTGAACATCCAAGAAATCCCCGGCTACGTGTCCGGGCGTTTGCTGGCCATTCCCGAGGACAGCCCGTTCCGGGGGGCGTGGTGGTATCGCAAAACCTTTACCGCGCCGGAAAAGGACGCGGGCCGCTACTACACGCTTCACTTCGACGGGATCAATTTCGAGGCGGAGGTCTGGTTGAACGGCGTGCGCATTGCGCGGGGCGAAACGATGCGGGGCATGTTCCGCCGGTTCCGTTTCCCGGTGACCGAGCACCTGCGCTACGGCGCGCAAAACGTGTTGGCCGTCAAAGTCACCGGCCCGGGGCAATTGCCGGACAAGCGGTACCGGACAAAACAAATCCAGGCAACCACCGGTTGGGACGATCACAACCCGTGGCCGCCAGATCTGAATACGGGCCTTTGGGAAGATGTCTATCTCACGGCGCATGGGCCGCTCACGCTGCGCGATCCCTATGTCGAATCGGACCTCGCGCTGCCGAACAAAGAATCCGCCGCGCTCACAGTGGCGGCCTGGGTTACAAATCATGCGCCGGAAACCATGACGGGCGCTTTGAAGGCGGGCGTACCGGAAGCGGGCGTCGCTACGCAAACGGAATTGCGCCTCGAACCGGGCGAGACACGCGAGATCATCCTCCGCCCCGGCGATCGTCCGCAGCTCGTCATCACGAACCCGAAGCTGTGGTGGCCGGTCAACCTCGGCGAACCGAACCTCTATGATGTCGCGTTGCGCCTCGAAGTCGATAACGCCATTTCCGACGAAGACGCCTTCCGCTTCGGCGTTCGCCATGTAACTACCTATCTGAACGACGAGGACTGGCGCGTCTACGAAATCAACGGCCGCAAAGTACTCGTGCGTGGCGGCGCCTGGATGACGATTGACATGCTGCTCAACCTAACCGGGCCACACTACGAAGCGCTCGTGCGCTACGCCCACGAGGCCGGTCTCAACATGCTGCGATCGGAAGGGTTCTCCATCCGCGAAACGGATGAGTTCTACCGCTTGTGCGACGAATACGGCATTATGGTAACCCAGCAAATCTTTGGACGCAGTATCGAAGACGAGCCCCTCGCGCTGGCGTGCGCGGAGGACATGATGCTGCGTATCCGCAAGCACCCGAGCCTCGTGCATTTCCTGGGCCACGACGAGACTTTTCCGACGGAAAACCTTGACCAAGGCTACCGCGCGTTGATCGAAGAACACCGGCTCAAACGCACCTACCAGCCGCATTCGGGCACGTTCCATGTCGAGGAACGCAAAAAGACCGGGGGAACGCGCACCGGCACGCATGAGCTATGGACCTACGCCAGCCCCGAGCATTACTACCACCGCAAGGACGACGGCGCGTGGGGTTTTGCGCAATCGGGCGGTATCGGCGGGATCGTGGCCGCGCCGGACAGCATCGAAGCCATGATGCCGGCGGATCAGCGATGGCCCGCCCTCGAGACGCAGGCATGGTCGCTGCACAGTGTGCTCCAAGGCGGGAAGTACTTTACCGCGTTCCGCGAGGCCATGAATACGCGATACAGCGAGCCCGGCGGCCTGCGCGACTTCCTGCGCAAAGCCTATGCCATGAATTACAACAGCGCCCGCGGCATGTTCGAGGCCTATGCCCGCAACAAGTACGACGCCTCCGGCATCACCACGTGGAAGTACAACGCTGCCTGGCCAGCCGCAATGACATGGCAGTACGTCGACTGGTACCGGCGGCCCACGGCGGCCTATTTCGGGGCACAGAAGGCCTGCGAGCCCTTGCACATCCAGTTCGCCTACGACGACCGCGCTGTGTGGGTGGTCAATACACGCAGCACCGCGTATACCGGACTCACGGCCGAGGCTGCCGTGTACGACTTCGACCTGACGCTGCAATTCGAGCAGCGCGCACCCCTCGATGTCGAACAAGACGGCAAGACCAAAGCCTTCGACATCCCCGACCCGGACGCCTGGTCAACGACCCATTTCCTGCGCCTGCGCCTGCGCGACACGGCGGGCCGCGTGCTTTCGGAAAACTTCTACTGGCTGTCGACCTCGCCAGATATTCCCGGCGGCACACGCTATGATGACAATAGCGTCTTGCATACCGAGCCTGAGTCTCAGGCGGATTTCACGGCGTTGGAAACCTTGCCGCAAACCACGGTCTCGGCTACAAACCACACCACACGCGACGGCGATATGCTGCTCGTGTCGACAACGGTAAAGAACACCGGCGACGCATTGGCGTTCCTCCTATGGCTCGATGTCACGCCCGGTGAAGGAAAACCGGCCCTCGCACCCGCGTATTGGGATACGAACCTGCTGCACCTGCTGCCAGGCGAATCGGCGGCGGCCAGCGCCCGGCTTCCCGCGCAGGCCCTGGGTGATGCCAAACCCCATGTACGGCTGCGCGGTTGGAACATATCGGAAACCTGGGCCACGCCAAGATAATCACACAGATATGTGTACCAGGAGGACATAACAAGCCAACAATGAGAACGAGAACGCGCTCGCAATCGCTGACCGGCGCGGCCGGCTTGCTTGGGCTGCCCACATTGTAGTAGTTCTTTAGTGCCTTAGACTTCAGCTCCTGCAAAAGACAACAAGAAGTGATTCGGGCACCTTCTATAAGCTACTGATTCTAAAAGTGTTGCATAGTGGAATGACGTGCGGCCGATGAGCGCGCCGCACGCACCGGCATCCCTCGCGGAAGACCAGAGTTCGCCCTCTCTTCAGGGCCAACGGCCCGTACTATACCAGCCCGGGCCGAAGGCCCGGGGCACCCGGCACCCCGCACACCAAAGGGCTGAAGGCCCGAGCCATAGGTCTTGATGGCACGCGCCTTCAGCGCT
>CAZMVU010000110.1:0-15499 GCA_964569295.1 uncultured Nitrospirales bacterium | reverse complement strand
CCCCGGTCAATAGGGGGGTATGCAGAGAAGAATGGTGGAGGCGGCGGGAATCGAACCCGCGTCCGGAAGTGCGTCGGCGTGAGCTTCTACGTGCGTAGCCTGGCGTGGTTGATTCGCCAGACGTGACGACGGCCAGGCGTCGCTGTCACGTCCCGCTAGGCACTGCTTGATACGCTACGCGGGGTGCACTGCCGAAACCCCGGTTCACGGCCCACTGTCGTCGCTCTATCCCGCTAGCGGGCGGTCGCGGGTAGAACGTGCCGCATTATTTAGGCGGCAAGTGCCATTGGTTCGTTGGCAATTGTGTTTTGATCGGCTTTTTACGAGGCCAACCGATCAACCTCGGCACGCAACCCACGCGTCTTTCACCCCCGTCGAAACCATGTCGCCCCCGTGTTGTGGGCCGGCAGGATGCCGCTGGCGTGTCAGCCGCGTTGAGTCAACAACGGTCATTATAACAAACGTCTGGCGAGGCGTACAATGGGACAGGCGTTGTGTGGTGGTCTGTGGGGTGTGCGCTATCGGAACCAGTCTTCGAGTGCTATCAGGATGCGCAACACTGTGCGCGGCATGCGCACGACTTGCGCTTTGCCCTCGGTGAACTGGCCGCCCACGAGAAAACGGGGTGGGATAACCCATTGCCCTTGTTTGTCGATGTAGCCGTAGCGTTGGCTTTCGGCATCGGCCGCGGCGGCCACTCCGTTCGAGAAGGGTTCGGCGGCGGCGAAGCGCGGCGAGATAACTTCGGCGCCTTGGGGGTCTATGTAGCCGGCGCGCGCTTGCACCGCGCCTTCGCTGTCGGAGCCGGTGCGAACGTACACCGGTGCGAGTCCTTCGGAGAACGTGCCCGCGTGGTAATAGGCGGGCTCGATGACATAGGCGCCGGTATCGTCGATAAAACCCCATTCCCCGTCCGTTTCGGCAACGGCGGCGATCCCCTCGGAAAACGGCCATGCACGAACGAAGCGGGGTGGGATAATGAATTCTCCCTGCTTGTCGATGAAGCCGTGTTTGTCCTCTTTTTCGACGCAGGCCAGGCCTTGGCTGAAGTCGGCGGCAGAGGCGAACTGGGGGGCGATGGCGAAGTTGCCGTCGCGGTCTACGTAGCCCCAGGAAACGGGGGTGTAGCCGGTTTCATTTTCTTCGCGTTGCACGGCCACGGCGGCCAGGCCGTCATGGAAAAAGTTGCCCTGGACCGCTTCGGGCACCTCGAAAACGACAGCGCCGGTCTCGTCGATGTAGCACAGGCTGTCACCGACGAGCCATGGAAACGGTGGATTGGTAAAGTCGGCGTTGAAAATGTCTTCCTGAATGCGCAGAAAAGCTGCGTCTACGCGGCCACCTTCTACGAGCCGGCCTTCGATGCGCGCAAAGGTTTCCCCCGCATTGCGATTGTTGAAGGTGCGGCGCAAGCCTTCCACAAATTCTGGTCCCAAGGTGTATACGGGCGGTGGTGTGGGTGTGCCGTCCTTGTCGATGAAAACCGGCTGCACGTACTGGAAGTCCTGATAGCCCAGGACGGCCACCAGCACCACGATCGCCAGCACGGCCACGCCCGCGATAAGCCATTTGTGGCGCCGGGATGCGGCAGCATCGAGATGGGGCAACATGGGACCGCTCATAGCCGGTGCTCCTGTGGGTGGTTCTTGCAAGTAGCGGTGGGTTGGCGCTAAGGGTAACATAAAGGATGGGCTCGCGGAAAAGTCTTGTATCGCGATGCGGCGTCTGGCGCAACAATGCGAAAAGGGGCAACAACGTCGACTTGCGGAATAGCCGGGCGGTACAATGGCGTTTTCTTCACCTGTAACAACCAGTAACGAAACGCGGAAGGGAACACCATGTCTGTGGGTAAGAAATTCAGAATTGCGTGTATAGGCGCGGGTAATGTGGGTGCTTCGGCCGCCCAGTACTGTCTTGAACTGGAATTGGGTGACGTCGTCCTCACGGACATTGTCGAGGGGTTGCCGCAGGGCAAAGCCCTCGATCTCAGCGAAGCGGGCCCCATCCGCGGGTACAGTTGCCAAGCCACGGGCACGAACGATTACCAGGATATCGCAGGCGCCGATTTGTGTATTGTGACGGCGGGATTGCCGCGCAAGCCCGGGATGACCCGGCTCGATTTGCTGGAGAAGAACGGCACGATCATTTCCGAGATATGCGGAAATATCAAACAATATGCGCCGGATTCAATCGTGGTTCTCGTGACGAACCCCCTCGACACGATGGTCTACCTCGCCTACGAGAAACTGGGCTTTCCCGCTGCGCGCGTGGTCGGCATGGCCGGCTGTCTCGATTCGGCGCGCATGCGCAGCTTTGTCGCCATGGAATTGGGCGTTAGCATGACGAACGTGGATACCATGGTGCTTGGTTCTCATGGCGACGACATGGTGCCGCTTCCGCACCATACCACCGTATCGGGTATACCCATCACCAAGCTCATGTCCAAGGACCGGATCGACGCTATTGTCGAGCGGACCCGGAAAGGCGGTGGTGAGATTGTGCAACTCTTGAAGACCGGCTCTGCTTTCTATGCCCCGGCCGCGAGTGCTGTGCGGATGGCGCAGGCCATTCTGCGTGATGAGAAGCAGCTTTTACCGTCGGCCGCCATGCTCAACGGTCAGTATGGCCTCGATAATCTCTACATGGGTGTGCCGTGCATTCTTGGCAAGAACGGCGTCGAACAGGTTGTCGAGATCGAGATCAGCGATGATGAGAGGGCGGCCCTGCACAAGTCTGCCGACGAAGTGAAGACGGGTATTGGCCAGCTCAAGGAGTTGGGCCTGTTGTAAGCTGCGCGGGCTTGGCGTGCGTGCCCCGCAGTTAGCTTCCGGGCGACGTAATGCTCTCGCGGCTGCACACAACCGTCCCCTGCTCGTCTATTCTGCATTGTCGAGGGGCACTGCCCAGATGTTGCGGAACCACACGGGGTTGCCGTGGTCTTGCAGGTGGAGTGGGCCGGGGTCGCGTATATCGCCGCCGACATGGGCCGCGGTGGGTTTGGGCACGGCGACATCCTCGTGGATAAGCACACCATTGTGGTGGACGGTCAGTGTGGCGTCGGCGCTTTTGCCGCCATCTTCATCGAACCGCGGCGCGCGGAAGGTGATGTCGTAGGTCTGCCATTGGAGGGGCGGTGCGCACATATTCACTCGCGGACTGGCCACTTTGTAGATCCCCCCGCACTCGTTGTCCACGCCCTCGAGACCATAGCTGTCCAGCACCTGCACCTCATAGCGGCCCTGGAGGTACACGCCCGAGTTACCCCGTTCCTGGCCGCGCTTGTCGGGCATCAAAGGCGTGCGAAACTCGACATGCAGCTTGTGGTCGCCGAAGACCTCCTTGCTGATGATGCCGCCCTGATGCACTTCCATAGCGCCGTTTTCGAGGAGCTTCCAGCGGCATGGGGCAGGTTCGGCGTTATCAAGCGGCATGGGCTGCCAGTCGCCCGCACCTTCTTCGGGTGCGAAGGCCACATCGAAAATCTCTTCGCCGGTCTTGCCCTCTTCCCGATACGGACCGCTCACTTGCCAATGCCGCACATAACCTTTGGTATCCGTGAGCGCGGCAGGTTCCGCATCGGCCCCCGGCGCCACCTGCACCTTCGCGGGCACGGCGCCGTCTTCGGTAACCAGGCGCAGTACGAAGCCCCAGCCGCCCGTTGCCTGGGTAATTTTCGCGAGTACGGTGTTTTCACCGGCCTTCAATGATGCGGTAAACGTGTCCTCGCCGGGCGTGACACCGCGAGAGACATTGTTGGCGTGTATCTGCTCTCCGTTGAGCCAGACCTTCACGCCGTCGTCGCTGCCGAGTTCGAACTGAACCTTTTCGGCGGCATCGGCAAGCACATGCGTGCGCAAATAGGCGACGGCATGGTCCGGGCTGAATACCTTGGTGAAATCGAGAATGTTGGGGTCCGGCGCGGGTTGCACCCAATGCGTGAGGCTTGCACCGTCGAAAAGCACGACGGCATCCTCCGGCGGATACTCGCCAAGTGTGGGCGACAGCCGCTTGATAAGCTCCATGGTGAATGTGCCCGTCAGCGCCCCGCTGATATGGCCGGTGAACTTATCGGTACCGGCCTTGCCTTTCCACGTCGTTCCGGCGTAATTGTCTCCCTTCGCTTCCCCTTCGAAGATCACGCCGCTGTTGCGCGCCGTGCCTTCAAGTGTGGCGAAGCGTGCGCCGCGGGCTGTGAAGCGTTCCAGCAGGTGTGCGCGGTAAGCGCCGTCACCAAGGGCAATCACCTGGGCGCAGAGCTGCTGCGCCGGCTTGCCTTCTGTATGCCAGGTGCCCCGGTAGTCGCCCATATAAGGATCGTCGGCGAGTTGGAACGGGCTCGCCTGCTCGAGCGGCAATGGTTCTTCGGCCAGGGCCGGCACGATTACTACGGCTATAGCAAACAGCAGAGTCAGGCGGAACAGGAATCGGCCGGTGCGCATTATGCATCCTCCGCGGGCAGGCCCTCTGCATCGAAGCGTCGCGTCGCCTCGAGGGCGATCCGGATGCCTTGTGCGATGCAGGCGGGGTTCAAGTTGTTCACGTCATCCAAGCGCGTATGATAATAGCGCGGGGGGGCGGGGTCCATAGCGGCAAGGGCCGCCGCGGGGATACCCGCCTGGGAAAAGGCGGCGGCGTCCGACGCGCCCACGTAGATGGTTGCATAGCTGAGATCGCGGCCACAGCGTTTGCCCGCTTCCGTCAACAGGCGCGAGGCGGCGGGATCATGCTGCACGAGGCCGCTCATGTCGCGGTTATACACGGCCATGTGCTCATCGTCGCGGAAGGTTTCGAGGGCGACAAAGACCGTGGGAACAGCGCTTAGGTCATCGCGGTGGCGGGCTGCGTAGGCCTTGGCGCCGCGCAGGCCGGCCTCTTCCGAGCCCATGCTGATAACCCGAAGTTCGGTGTGCTCGAGTTGCTCGGCTGTTTCGTGCAGGTGCTTCGCCACTGCCAACGCCGCTACCACGCCGGTGAGGTTGTCGTTGGCGCCCGGCACTACCCGGCGATAGCTCACGAAGAAGAACAAGCCGATGAAGCATGGGAGAAACACCACCTGCACCAGCCCCGCCCAGAACCACACACCCGCCGGTGCACTCACGGCAATCCCGTCAAACAGAAGCCGGGCCAGCCCAGAAAACAAAACTACCACACTACCGATGATTGTACCCGCGATAACCAGCCGCACCGCCCACACGCCAAGGTAGTAACTGAAAGGCCACTCATAGGCCGAGTCAATATGGCCACTCAATATAAAGCGGCGCTTGGTCGCGCCCTTCGGCATACGCGTGCCGATAAGGTTGTGTGAGGTGCGGCCTGGAAACAGGGGATCGAGCAACTGGCGGTAGAACAGGAACTGGCAAATGGCCACGATCGCACCGAGCGCTGCCAGCCCAAGACCAACCAGGCTGTAAGGAAGCAACCAGTAGGCGGCCACGGCCAATACCAGCAACACACTCGTGATCGGCATGAACCTGAGGAACGCCCGGGGCTTCACTGTAAACGGTTCGAGCGCGACCGTATCCACAAAGGGGCGCAATTCCTCGGCGACCATATCCTGCGCCTTGCGTTCGGCGGTGCTGCCCGGTTCCCGCGGCCCGCATGCGGCGATGATGCGGCGTATGAGGCTGGCACCCCAGTCTCCGGCGGCGCTTGCTTGTTCTTCATTCATGGCGATGGTTCACCCGGAGTTCGTACGGAAGACCGTAAAATGCCCCGCTGCCAGTCAGCTGACTAGCGGCGGGGCGCTTATAGTATCCGTTTGGTAAAGCCTGGGCAACACGCCATCAGGCGCTGAGCACGCGCTGCGCCTGGGCGAGCTTCGCCGGGATATCGATCCCCTGCGGACAGGCGGCTTTCGCCGCATGCAGGTCGGCGCGTGCGAAATCGCGCTCGGCGGCGTTGAGATTGTGGTACAGCGCGCGTGCTTCCTTTTGCTTGCCGTAGCAGTCGTGGTACATGAGGTAGCGCAAGGTGTCGGCAATCCGCACGGGGCCATCTACCATGCCCTCGCATCGGCCACAGCCGGTGCAGTACTCGCATGCGGTGAGACCGGCGAGCCGGTGAAGCTGCATATAGTCGTTCATGGCGAGCTCTTGGTTGGAGAGTACCGCGCCCGTATTTTCCATGACCTGCTCGACATTCGACATCTGCGAGGCGACGCCCGCGATGCGCTCATCGGCCAGCACGGCCTTCAGCTTGGCTTGGGTGAGGGTAAAATCCTTTGACGTCCAGGGCACGATCTCTTCGGCGTCCTTCGGGATGGCTGCGAGCGTCTTCATGGCGATAAGGCCAATACCCGCTTTGTGCGCGGCGTCGAGCGCTTTGTTGAACGCCACATCGCCATACATACGGAAGTTGTAGCGGAAGAGCACCGCGTCGATGCCCTCTCCCAATGCTGCGGCCTTCTCGAGCATCCGGGGCACACTGCCGTCGTGTGCCGAGAACCCGAAGTAGCGGATTTTTCCGGACTTCTTCAGGGCCTCGCCCATATCGAGGAAGCGCTTGTCCAGAAAGCTTTCGTCATGCGCCATGTGCATGAGAAAGAGATCGAGGTAATCCGTCTCGAGGTCGGCGAGGGCCTTGTCGAGCGCCTGCTCAAAGCCCTTGGCCGCGTCGTCTGCCAGGCTTATATGCGCCTTGCTCGTGATCCACAGCTTCTTGCGGTCTCCCACCTGCTTGATGAACGGTGCGATCTGGCCGTGGGACTGGCCCCCGGCATACATCTCGGCCGTGTCGATATAGTCTACGCCGAGCTGATACGCGCGGTGGAGGCGCTTGTCATACTTTGGGTCAAGGGCCTGGTTCGTGCCCATCATGATAACGGGCACGCTTTCCCCCGTTTTACCGAGCGTGCGGCGGGGCACCTGCGTGTCGGATTGCGCTGACGGGGCTCCTTGCGCGGCATGCCCCAGCAGGCCGAAGCCCGCACCGGCAGCCATGGTGTTTCTCATGAAGTCACGTCGATTCATTTCAAAGCCCTCCGAAATCCTCGTGTTTAGGGGTGTTCAGGCCGATAATACGCGTTTGGCGTCGGCGAGACGTTTCTTAATCGCGATGCCCTGCGGGCACGCGCCCTCGGCAGCGCTCAAGTCCATCCCGCCGATGTCCCGCTCGTGTGCCGCGAGGGCCTGGTACAAACGGCGCGCCTCCTCCGGCTGGTGGTAGCTATCATGGTACATGAGGTAGCGCAGCGTGTCGGCTATCCGCAGGTTGCCGGGCACGCACGCCTCGCAGTGCTGGTTGCAGCCAAGGCAGTGGTAGCCGGCGGTGAGCGCGGCCAAACGGTTGAGCTGCACGAACTCGCTCATGGCCAGTTTTTCTTGGCTCATAGCCGCTTTGCAGTTTTCCATCACGTGCTCGACATTCTCCATGTGCGACACGGCCGCGTCGATTCGATCATCCGCCCACACGGCCTTCAGCTTGGCCTGCGGCAAGGTGAAGTTCTCCGACTTGAATTCGACCACCTCCTCGATGTCTTCCGGCACGGAGCCCTGGGTCTTCATGGCGATGAGACCGATCCCCGCCTGCTTGCAGGCGTCGATGGCTTTGTTCAGCGCCACGTCGCCATATTGCCGGAAGTTGTAACGGAACATGATCGCGTCGATGCCGTCGCTGCCGATTTCGGCGGCCTTGTTCATCATTTCCGGTACGGTGCCGTGGTGGGTCGAAAACCCGAAGAAACGGATTTTGTTGGCCTTCTTGAGTTCCTCGCCCATCTTGATGAACTCGGGTTCGAGATCCGTGTCGGGCCGTTGGATCATATGCATGAAGAACATGTCGAGGTAGTCTGTCTCGAGATCCTCGAGGCAGCGGTCAGCCTGTTTCTTGTAGTTCTCCGGGGTGCAGCGATCGCCGACGAGCTTCGCCTTCGAGGTGACCCACACGTTCTTGCGCCCCACCTGCTCGATGAACGGCGCCAGGGTTTTCTGCGACTGGCCCCCAGCATAGATTTGCGCGGTGTCAAAGTAGTCCACGCCCAACTGATAGGCCCGGTGGAGGCGCTTGTCGTATTGCGGGTCGAAGGCCATGCTGCCGCCCATGAGGATAATCGGGATATCCACACCGGTCGATCCGAGCTCCTTGCGGGGCACCTTTTGTCCCTGGGCAAGGTGCGTGCCGCCAAGGGCGCCGGCGGCGCTGGTCTTGAAGAAGTCGCGTCGGGGCAGCTTTTTCTGGCTCATGTTTCCGTTCCTTCCGGTTGTTCGACCTGGCGGTGGCGCAGAAGCAGCTTGCGCTCTTCCGATCGGCTCTCGCCCACGGCGGTCACATAAACCGCACGCTCGTCTTTCACGGGGCACTCGTGCTCGCAGATCCCGCATCCGATGCACAGATCCGGCACGATGAACGGCTTGTTCAGGACAACGATCTCGCCGAAGACGTCCTTCGCTTCCTCGTCCTTGGTCTGGATGGCCTTGGGCGAGGTGGGACAGACCTCTTCGCACACCACGCATGGTATTTCCATGGCGTGGGGCAGGCAACGGCCGAGATCATAGAAAGCGGTGCCGAGGCGAATCGGGCCTTCGTCCTTGAATTCGCCTTTGCCGAGCTTCTCCGCGACGGTGATCTTGCGTATGGCGCCGGTGGGGCAAACCTCGGAGCACATGGTGCACTTGAGCTGACAGTGCCCCACCGCGAAATTCATAACCGGCGTCCACAGGCTTTCGACGCCCGCCTCTTCATAGGTCGCTGGCTGGAGCACATTCGTCGGGCAGGAGTTAATGCACTGGTCACACTTGATGCAGCGCTCGAGGAACTCCCCCTCCTCGACGGAGCCGGGGGGGCGGATGAGATCGCCGGAGAAGTGCTTGTCTGTGTTCACACCGTGCGTTCGCAAGAACGGCACAGCAAGCAGTCCCGCCAAACCGGCGAAGACGAGTTGCCGCCGGTTCATGTCGGGCGCGGATTTCACCTGCTTCGTGTCCAGTTTCGTCGCAGTAAAGGACAAGGCATCTTCCGGGCAGTCGTCGATGCAATTCATGCAGGAGAAACACTCGCTCTGGCGCAGGATGCCCTGCGGGTCCGAGGCGCCCTCGCAGCGGGTTAGGCACAGGTTGCAGTCGGTGCACTTGTGTACATCGCGGTTGATGCGGAACACGGAATACCTCGACATAACGCCCAGCAGCGCGCCAAGTGGACACAGCGCCCGGCAGAAGAACCGCGGGATGAACAGGTTCATTGCCACGAGCCCGAAGATCATAACGCCAATCCAGAACGAACCGACGAAAATGCGGTCATCGACGCCCGGAGCAAACTTCAGGTTATCGAGCCAGAGGGGGTTGAGGTTCATCGCCTGCATGGTGCTGGAAGCCGTATCGAGCCCGCCGTCCATGACCGGCGCAATGACCGTGGCGAAGGTGCGGTACATGAGGCAGATAGGGTCGAGCAGGCCAATCTGCAACGAGCCCATGGCCGCCATGATGAGGAACACGCCGAGCAGGCCGTATTTGAACACGTACATCGTGCGGTAGCGGTTTGACTCGATGCGTTCCTTGCCGTTGCGCGTGTTGAAGAGCCAGCCCGTGAACTGATGCAGTGTGCCGTAGGGGCAAATCCAGTTGCAGAACACGCGCCCGAAAAGGAACGTCAGCGCGACGATCAGCAGTGACCAGCCCAGGAACCGGTACACGTAGCCCGTGCTGATAATGGTTGACAGCGCGACCAGCGGGTCCATTTCGAGAAGGCGCGACACCGGGTAGCCGCCAAGCCGCGAGGTCCACGTGGCCCACACGAAGAACAGGAATAGAAAGAAGAAAAAGGCCTGCGCCGCGATTCGGATGTTTGTGATGCGCAGCGCCGTGCGCAGGTTAAAGTCTTTGACGTATGTCTTGAGCTTATCCATGTGCGCTCAGCCTGTAATCTCTTTGGTGCGCCCTTGCCACTGCATACGGCCCGCCCCCTTCTCCTCCGCCTTGAACAGGTATTGTGGATATTCGCGGCCACGTTCGAGCAGATGTTCGAATGCCCATGTGTCTACCGCGACCGGGTCAACGCTCGCCAGCACGGTGTCGCCCTGCTTGACATTGGTCGGGTCGCCGCCGGTGGGCCCGTTCTTCATGAGCACCTTGGTGCCATCGAGGATGGTGAACGTGGGGCGCATCATGAGGACGAGATCGGACACGATGCCGTGGATGTCCTGATGGAACTGATTGCGCACACCGCCGAGCAGGCCGTACCAGTTTTTCATGCCCATCGAGGCCTTGCACAGGTTGTGGTCTTTCACGGGAGAAAGGCCGATAACCTTGTCGACATTTGTGAAAGGCCGGTGGAAGAACCACCATTGCTCGATGAGTTCCGCGCCGGGTGTGTTGAGTATCTTGAACGCATTCGTGTCCGGCAGATACACGCGCGCGCCGGCCTCCTCCGCCGCCTGCCGGATGCCGCTCTTCGCAAAGCAGTCCGCCGGCGACTCGATTGGGTTGTCGGCGACGCGCACCTCCTGGGCCTTGCAGTCCACAAGCAGCAGTTGCACCAGTTCACGCAGCAGCTCCGGATCGGATGTGGCACCCAGGTTCGGGGCGCGATCGAAGGCCACATTGGGCTTTACCAGCACGATGTCGCCCGGTTTGATGTAATGCGTGATCCCGCCGATGGCGTCGAGCGCACGGCGCAGCTTCTCCCGAAGCGGCCCCTCGCGGCCGATACCGATGTCCACAGCGTTTTCAGGTCTCGCCACCGTGAAGTCGTCGAGTCGCAGTGGCTTTACCACCGGCTCACTGCGGCGGCCCGTAATGTCCTTGCGCGACAGGGGCCAGTCCTCCGGTGCGAGAGCGAGGTAGCCCGCCGCACCGCCGATGCCGCCCACGGCAAATATTCGCGCCCAGAACTTGCGGCGCGAGATGGGCGCTTTTTCGTAATCGGGGTGCTGCTTAGGTTTCTTCGGTTGATCGGTCATACGTAAGTGCTTTTTCGAGTTTGGCGACGGCTTCCCGCGCGGTCTCGGCGTCGGGTGCGTATTCCACGCCATAAACCAGGCCGCTGTCATGTTCCAACGAGAGGAAGGTGTCCAGGAATTTGTGTTTCAGCAGCACGGCATCCGCCTCTTCAGAGACGACCGTGTAATCGTAGTCGGTGTGGCCCTCGAACAGCTTGTCATACAAGGCCTGCGCCGCGTCCGTGTCCGCCGCCTGGTGCACATAGTAGCGCATGTCGCCATCGGCCTTGCCGAACCAGAAGTCCTCAGCGAAGGCGAACTGGAAGACGTTGGTTTTCTCGTAGGCGATGTCGTCGAAGGCCACGCCCGCCTCGGTCAACATGCGAAAAGGTGCGGGCAGTTCTTCACTTCCAGCGACTGCCTGGGCTACCACGGGCACCACCTCTAGCGCCTTTTCCTGCGCATCGGGCCCATTGCCGGAGAGGCGGAAGTAGTACTTGCCGAAGACGGCCACGGCGCCTACGGGCGTGGTGTAGTAGATAGCGCCGTCCATGTTTTCGACCGTGTTTTCCGCACTGCTCTGCGAGGCAAAAATGCCCAGCGCGTTTTTGAACGCGCCCATGTCATAAAGCTCCATGCCAAGTTCGATATCGTCGTCCCGGTTGGCCAGCGAGATATAGTGCAGTTTCTCGAAGCCGAATTGGAGGTACTGCTCGGCCGCGCCGTTGATCTTTTCGTACAGCGTATCGGGGTCGAATTCCTGCAACCGCGACGAGGGCTCCCATGCGCCCTGCACCACGTCCTGCGGGAAGATGCCGAGATTCGGGCCACCGCCCTGTCTCTGATTCGGTGGGGCCCACAGCTTGAGCGGCGCCTGGTATAGCGTGTCCTCGGTCGCGCTCGAATCCATGACCTCTGCTGAAATATCGCGTTCGCCCGGATCGTAGTTATCCTTCTGCGCCGCCACCCACACTCCTGCCGCCACCAGCGCGCCCACCACCACCACCCCCGAAACAAGTTCGTATGTGGGGATATGCTTGCGGAAGACCTTCCGCTTCCGGTTCGTGAGAACGCGATCCTGCTTCGCCATGGGGATTGCTCCTGGTTGCTGCGCATGGCTCGATGATTGGGCGCAGTATACCACGCCGCCGTTTCGTTCGCGTCGCTTCTCGATTTCGTGTCGCCCATCCATGCTATCGCAAGTCCGAGAGTATTGCAACCGTGTATTCCCGGCAGGTGCGCACTCCATGGCCCAGGCCGAACCTTTACTGGGGCGTAAGGTTGGGTGTGGCAGGTGAGGCGGAAATACGCCTCCGTATTGCATCCCATAGACATTATCAACATCCGGTCACGGCCTGATAAACTACTGCTCACGCCAACCTGCCACAGAAGGGAGTATTATGGGAGCCATTGCTTTGTTGACCACGTCCTTGTTCATGACCGCCATGGATGCCGATGCAGCGACGCCAGTCAATCTGCGCTGCGAATACCTCGAGGGCGCCACTGGAATCGACATTCCCGCGCCGCGCCTGAGTTGGGAACTCGACGCTGCCGGTATCGGCGCAGTCCAGAGCGCGTACCAGGTGCGCGTGGCAAGCACCTCCAATGGGCTCGATCAGCCGGACCTTTGGGACTCGGGCAAGGTCGAAGAAGACACCTCGGTCCATGTGCCCTATGCGGGCGAATCGCTGCCATCGAGCGCGCGTGTGTATTGGCAGGTGCGCGTGTGGGATGCGGAAAACAAGCCCGGGCCGTGGAGCAGCGTCGCGCGTTTCACCACGGGCGTCTTCGACACGGCGGCCAACTGGCGGGCGGGTTGGCTGGCTGCGCCGGAGCAGCACCCGGATACCCCGTTGCCCCGGTTCGAGTTTGGTGAGGGGCAGTGGCTCTGGAACGCCGGAGACACCCCAATCGAAAAACTTCCGGCCGGCCACTGCTTTTTCCGCAAAACCTTCACCCTGCCCGAGGACGACCCCGTTGTGCAGGCGCGCTGCGTCCTCATCGCGGATGATGGGGGCCGCCTCTACCTCAACGATATTCAGGCACTCAACATCAAGAAGGGCCAACACGCCTACCTCATCGACGTGGGCGCGAAGCTTCGGCCGGGGAAGAACATCCTCGCGGCCCAGGTGCACAACAAGTCCGAGGGGCCGGGCGGCATCGCGCTGCGGTTGGTGGTCACGCTCGAATCGGGCAAGGAGGTTACGCTCGTTTCCGATGACACATGGAATGCCGCGCCGCTGGCGCCGGGCGAATGGAAGGCCCTGGACTACGCCGACAGCAACTGGCCGGTGGCGCGCACACTCGGGCCGGTGGGCGTCGAACCGTGGGGCATGCCCGAACTGCCCTATGACTCGACGACCCAGGGGGCGCCGAGTCCGGTGTTCCGCCGCGAATTCAGCATCGACAAATCAGTAGCCCAGGCCATTGTGCATGTTTCGGGCCTGGGCTACTACGAGCTGCGCCTCAATGGGGCCAAGGTGGGCGATCGCCTGCTCGATCCTGCCTTTACGCGTTATGACAAGCGTTGTCTCTATAGCACCTACGACGTGACCGACGTTCTCAGTGCCGGCAAAAACGCCTTCGGCCTGATGCTGGGCCATGGCTGGTTCGACATGCACGCGGTCTCGGAGTGGGACTTCGACATCGCACCATGGCGGGGCACGCCACGATTTACGCTGCAACTGCGCGTGGTCTACGAAGACGGCACGGAAACACGGGTCACCAGCGACGACGCCTGGAAAGCGGCCCGTGGGCCCATTACCTTCGACTGTATCCGCAATGGCGAGTTCTACGACGCGCGTCGTGAAATGCCGGGCTGGGATACGCCGGGCTTCGACGACAGCGGCTGGGAATCCGCGCGCGCCATCGACGCGCCGGAAGGCAGCCTGCGTTCGCAAATGATGCCGCCGGTCCGCGTGACGGACACCTTCGCGCCGGTGAGCATCAGCGAGCCGCGCCCGGGGGTCTACGTGTTTGACATGGGGCAGAACATGGCGGGCATCTGCCGGCTGCGCGTCGCGGGGCCGCGCGGCACGGAAGTCACCCTGCGCCACGGCGAGACCTTGACGGACGACGGGTACATCGATCCGCGCCTCGGCTGCTATCTCTATTCCGGCGACTTCCAGACCGACCGCTACACGCTCAAGGGCGGGGGGATCGAGACGTGGTCGCCGCGCTTCGTGTATCACGGCTTCCAGTATGTCCAGGTCGAGGGGCTCCCGGAACCGCCCACGAAGGATACCTTGACCGCCCTCGCCGTCAACACCGGCTTCGAGCGGACGGGCGCCTTCGAATCATCCAGCGAACTCTTCAACAGTATCCAGCACGCGACGCAGTGGGCCTACCGCAGTAACTACGTGGGCTACCCATTGGACTGCCCCCACCGCGAGAAAAACGGCTGGACCGGTGATGCCCACCTGGCGGGTGAGTTGGGCCTCTACAATTTCGCCGCCGCCGCAGCCTATACCAAGTGGCTTGACGACTTCGCGGATGAGCAGCAGGAGAACGGTGAATACGCCGCCATCATCCCCACCAGCGGCTGGGGCTACGGCATCGGGCCGGCGTGGGACTCCGCCTACGTGCTGATCCCCTGGTACCTCTACGTCTACCGCGGCGACACGCGCATCCTTGCGCGCCACTACGACAACCTGAAACTGTACCTCGAGTTTCTCGGCTCGAAGGCCAAGGACCACATCGTAGATTATGGCCTCGGCGACTGGGCTCCGGCGGATTCCAAGACCAACCGTGCGCTCACATCGACGGCCTATTTCTACACCGACGCCGACACCATGGCGAAGATAGCCCGGGTGCTCGGCAAAGAGGATGACGCAAAGCATTTCGCCGCGTTGGCGGCCCGTATCAAGGAAGCCTTCAATAAGAAGTTCTACAAGGGGGATGGCATCTACAGCGCGGGCACCCAGACCGCCATGGCCGTGCCGCTCGGGCATGGGCTCGTGCCGGAGGGTGAGGTGCAGGCCGTGGCCGATGCCCTCGCGGAAGCCGTACACGCCCGTGATGATCACCTCGATTGCGGCATCCTCGGCACAAAACACCTGCTCGACGCACTCACGGAAAACGCCCATGCGGATCTCGCCTACACCGTCGCCACGCAGACCACGCTCCCGAGTTGGGGCTACATGATCGAACAGGGCGCCACGACCCTGTGGGAGAATTGGAACGGTGAGTTCTCGCAGAACCACATCATGTTCGGCGAAATAAGCGCCTGGTTCTTCAAAACCCTCGCGGGCATCCGGCCCGATGTGGACTCACCGGGCTTCAAGCATATCGTGCTGAAACCGCACGTGCTGGCCGATCTGGAGTGGGTGAAGGCGGAGACCCCCACGGTTTACGGCGAGCTCGCGAGCGGCTGGAAACGCTCTGGCGGCACAGTGACCTACACGCTGCGCATCCCCCACAACACCACCGCCACCCTCTACCTCGATACACCGGACCCCGCCAAGGTCACGGTCGACGGCTACGTGCCCGGCGAGCGGGCAGGCGTCGAAGAAAAGGGCGATGCGGCCGTGTACACGCTGCAATCGGGGGAATACACGTTCGTGGCGCCCGCGCCGCGTTAGTGCCTTAGGCACTGACTCGTATAAAGAACAACAAGAAGTTATTCGGGCA
>CAZMVU010000109.1:0-15636 GCA_964569295.1 uncultured Nitrospirales bacterium | reverse complement strand
AAGAAACAGCCATGCTAGAGCTTACACAAGGTGCCCGAATAACTTCTTGTTGTTCCTTATACGAGTCAGTGCCTAAGGCACCAACGTGGGCTGCGCCCGCAACCCAGAAGGGCAGAAAAAAACTCCGCAGTTTTCACACTCTATAAAGCATTCTGTTGTAACAGGTTGCCGATGACCTCCGAAATCTTCTTGTCTTTTATTGCGCTTTACGATCTTTAAGGCACTAAAGGACAAGAAGTTTCGGCTCGCGGGTACGCTCGTCCGCCCGGGTTCGCCGGCCGGGAAAATGAGGACAGGACCAAGATAGTCGGCCGCGCCGGTCAGCTATTGCGAGCGGGTGGTGTCTGACGTCGCCGCTGTCAGCGCGTTGAGTTACGGCGCATTTCCCACCCACCCCGTATGGCGCGCCATTTCCGGGTAATTATGAAACGCAACGTGCGCGGAATTTGTGTTTGCGCCGGTACTATACAGTACAATGCCGCAACACTTTGGACAAGCTGGGGTACACCGTATTGATGGGCGATATTGATTGCAGCATCGTCATGGCCACACATGACGAGAGCGGGCTAATGCCGCTTACTTTGCAGCATATCGAGTCCCAGGAGTATCCAGCGGCACGCTATGAACTGGTGGTGGCGGACCGGGGCAGCGGCAACAAGACCAGCAAGATGTTACGCCGGTATCAGGCCGGGTCGCCTGTACGCATGCATATTCTCGAGCATCTGGAAGGGGTGAGTACGGTAGCCGCGCTGAACGCCGCCGCCGAGGCCACGCGAGGGCACTGCCTGTTGTTTCTCGAACCGTGGTTGTTGCCGGGCGAGCAACTGGTAGGCCGGCATGTGAAGGCGCACCAGGCGGACAAGCAGGTGGGGGCGGTGGTGGGGCGGGTGGACTTTCACCCGCAGATACGCGCCAGCGCGTTCACACGCTGGTTCTACCAGTATGAATATCCAAGGCCGGAAGGGGGCGGCGCGTTGGATTTTCTCGAGTGGCGCGCGGGCAACCTGAGTATCGGGCGCGAGCTGCTGCTCGAGGCCGGCGGGTTCGACGAGGCCTTCGCGTATCCCCTGTACCATGGCGCCGAACTGGCGTGGCGAGTGGCACGCCACGGGATCAAGGGTGTGTATGAGCCGGAAGCGGTCGCCTATGGCTGGCAACGGGTTGTATGTACGCAGGCGTTCGAGCGTGAGTATGCCCGGGGTTATGCCTTGTATACGCTACTCGAAAAGACACGTGATATCGTGTTGTACCAGCGCTTTCCCGTGAAGCGGCATCCCTTGTTGAAAGCCTGTGACCGGCTTGTCATGCCGTCGCTCAAACGTTTCTGCCGCGGACTCGAAAGCGACACGCGCCTGTTCGGCAATTTCTACCAGCGCATCCTGCGCTACAACTTCCAACGCGGGTACCACGATGCCGCCCATGGCCGGCCGCCTGCATACCCTGATGCGCTGTAACCACGCTCCATTCCGCGGTGAATGCCGGCGCCGCCAATCCCGTGTGCGGTGCGAGTTGGATTCCCCGGCGCGAATTTGCCACACTAACGGCGCGTTGTTGGCGAGTGAACGCGCCCCATGAAACTCATTCATACAGCCGATGTCCATCTGGATCGTTGTTTCGCGTCAAGCCGTGTCCCTCCGCGACAGGCCAAGTGGCGCCGGCAACTGCTGCGTGAACTGTTTCTGGATATGCTGCGCCGCGCGGCAGATACCCGTGCCGATGCGGTGCTTATCGCCGGGGATTTGTTCGAGGCGCACTATGTTACCCGCGAGACGATAGCTTTCGTGCAGGAGGCCTGCTATCTGGCGGCGCCCGTGCCGATTCTGATTGCGCCGGGCAACCGCGATCCCGTTGGTCCGCACTCGCCCTATGCGGCGGCGCCGTGGCCCGAGAATGTACACATCTTTCGCTCACCGCAGTGGGAAACCATCGAATTGCCGCACGCCGCGTTGGCGGTGCATGGTTTCGCCTTCGACGCCTCCGATCCGGCGGCGTCTTCGTTGGACCACTTGAGCGTGCCCGCGGAAAGCGGGCGTGTGCATGTAGCGCTTGGGCACGGCACGGCGATCGAAGACGGCGCAACCGCGGGCGGCGCGGTGGCGCCTTTCGATGTAAATGCCGCCACGCCGCAAGGGATCGCCTATCTTGCCCTCGGGCATGTACATGACAGGCGCGCGATAGCCAACGACAGGGGCGTCCCGGCCTGGTATTGCGGATCGCTGGATTGTCTCGGGTTCGACGCTGCGGGCGAATGCGGCTATCTCGAGGTGCGTATCGAGGAGGAACACGGCAGCCGGCAGGTGCATGTCGAACCGGTGCATACTGCGCGCACCCGCTACGTCACACGAGATCTGGACTGCTCGGATCTGTCGAACCTGGTGCAGATAGCTGAAGCGCTGCGCGGTCTCGGACGGTCGCTCGAAGGGGAAGTGATGGCGCGCATTCGCCTTTGCGGCCGTCGCCCGGACCATGCCCCTATCGACCGCACGCAACTTGCCCAGAATGCGGCGGAAGCGTATACGTTTCTTGAACTCGAGGACGCCACCGAGCCCCCCGAGGATTTGGATGCGCTTGCCCGGGAACACGCGAGCCTGGGGGTCTTTGTGGATCGCCTCAACCATGAACTCGCCGATACCCTGCCGCCGGAACGGGCTGCCATGGTGGATCGTGCGCGTGCCCTGGGCATCGAGGCATACCGGCGCCATGCACCAGCGACGGGAGATGAGGAATCGTGAGGTTGCGGCGCATTGTCATCGACGGGTACGGGTGCTTCTCCGGACTCGAACTAACCTGTGTGCCCGGCCTGCAGCTTGTGGAGGGACCGAACGAGCGGGGCAAGTCGACGCTGCGCGCTTTCATAGCCGATATGTTGTATGGCCAGTCCACCTGCGCCAATCCGGGGCAAGCGCGTGAGGAAGCGGATTTGCGCATTCCCTGGAACGATCCGGCAGTCTATGGCGGACGGCTTACCTATGAACTCGACGACGGACGTGTTTTCGAGGTGATTCGCTCTTTTCACCAGGAAGCGCGCACGGTTCAAGTGTGTGAGAACGGCGAAGACATTACCGTGTCCTTGCACGACGAAGACGGCGAGGTGCGGATCGCCGAGGAGCACCTCGGCTTGTTGAAACCGGTATTCCTGGGCACAGCCACGATCTCGCACCTCACTCTTGCAGGGCTTGGCGGCGAGGATGCGTTGGGAAAAATTCGCGAGAAGCTCCTTTCCCTCGCCGACACGGGCGATACCATGCGTTCGGCCCAGTCGGCGTTGCGTTTCCTCGAGCAGCGCATCCGCAGCATTGGCCGGCCTGAAGACACCACCAAGCCGTTGCCCGCCGCCCGGACCCGGCTTGATGCCCTGGAGCGGGAGCGCCTCGCCATCCTCGATGCGCGCGAAGCGGCCGCGGAGGTGGACATCGAGCGCACGGAGCTTCGCGAGCGTGAGCTGGCGTTGAAGCGCGAGCAGCAGGCGCTGGAAGCCCGGGTACAACTTGTCGATGCCCATGCGCGCGTGCGCAGGTTCGAAACGGCGGAAGAGTTGACGCGGCGCATCAGGGAGACAGCCGATGAATGCCGCGCATTGAGCGGCGCACGTGCATTTCCCGTGGCGCGGACCGATGAATTGCTCGGGCTCGAGACGCGCGTGAACACCGCGCGCCTGGCCCTTGAACGCACCCGAACGGAATTGGCGGAAACGGAACAGGCCCTGCACCGGATTGGCGATATGGCGAATCCGGCGGGCACGGTGTTGCCACAAATCGACGATGCCCTCGAGGATGCGTATGCGGCCGCCGGCGTCGAGGTGCAGCGCTTGGAGGAACGCCTCGCGCAGCTCGAGGGGGAACGGGCTGTAGCCAAGGAACAGTGGCAGGCAGTGCAGGCGCAGGTGGGCGCTTTTCCGGATTTCAGCCGTGTTGCACCGGACCCGGTGACATGGTTCACCCAACTGTCGAGTTCGTTCGATGTGGCGCAGCGCACCCGCGACGAGGAATGTGCCCAACGCGCGGTGGTGCGCCAGGAGGTCGCGCAACGGCGCGAACGGCTGAAGCCCCTGACAGCCCTTTTCGCCGAAGTTCCCGACTTTCCCGGGCATGTGCGTGCGTATGAGGAGGCGCGTTACGCTCGGGCCGATGCGTATCAGCAGCTTGCCAGCCGCATGCAGACCCTGCAGAATGAGACCGAGGAAATAGGCGAGCGGCTGCCGGGCTTCCGCTTTCTCGCCGGTGGTTTGGGCGTTTTCTTCGTGATCTTGTTGGGCGCTTTTGCCTACTTTCAGGTGCCGGCGATATTGTTGCCGATGGGGTGTGCGCTGCTGGCCGCGCTCTACTTCTATATCAATTATCTCTATGTCCGCCGCCGCCATGACCAGGTGCGTGCGGAAATGGGTGAGGTGCGCGGAGAAATGACATCGCTGCGATCGGCCCACCCCGATCCGGCGGATTCACCGGTGGCCGCCATGATGGTGCGCGAGGGGTGTGAGAGTGTGCGTGAACTCGAAGCGCGCTATGACACGTTTCAGCGGCAGAGCGCCGAACTGGCCGCCCAGGAGGATGTGCTCGAAACCGTTGAAAGCCGCGCGGACGAGGCGGAGGAGCGGGTGGCCATGCTGCTGGCACGCCTGCGTGATACGTTTGGCGAGGTGGGGGAAGAGATAGTCAGTGAAGCGGATGTGAAGCCGGCGGCGGGCCGGGTGCTTGCGCGTTATCAGGAATACCGGGAGTGCAAACGCCGCCTGGCCGATAGCCGATCGCGCCTCGAACGGAGCCAGAAGGAGATTAAGGCGCTTCGGGAAGCCCTGGCCCAGGCGCACTCCCAGGCCGATGCGGCCGCCGAGGCCCTGCGCACCGCCATGCGTGCCGCGGGCTTCGCCGAGGAACGGGAATACGAGGCGCCTCTGGCGGCCTTGCGGGCGTATCGCCAGCGGGCCGCGCATAGCCGTGATCGGCATGTACGCCGGGAGATGCTCAGCCAAACGCGTGCGGAACTCGAACAACAGGTGAAACAGGAAGCGGCCGCGCTCGCCGAACACGAGGCGGCGCTTGCGGCCTTGCTCGAAGAGGCGGACGTGGGCTCGGTCGAGGAATGGCGTACCCGGGCCGGCGAAGCGGCGCGGCTCGAGGAACTCGAGAACCGCCGGGTTGCTCTCGAAGCGCAACGCGCCAGTATACTCGATGCGGAGGAACTCGATACCCTGCGCAGCGAGGTCGCCGCCCTTGGGGAACTGCCGCCCGCGCCGCCTCTCTCACGCGAGGATCTGGACAGCTCGCGCGCCCGGCTCGATGCGGAGGCCGAGGACATTGCCGCGCGCGAGCGCCGCCTGCAAAGGCGGATTTCCGAGATCGTGACCGCCGTGCGGCCGCTGCACGAAGTCGAGGAGGAGCAAGCGCTGTGCGCGGCGGAAGTGCAATACTATACCCGTGAGCGCGATGCAGCCGCCTACGCCATGGCGCTTATCGAGGAAATCGCACGGGACAAACATGCACGCATCGCACCGCGCCTCGCCGCCATCGCCTCGGATCACCTCCGGGAAATAACCGGCGGCGCCTATTCGCAGATACGGATCGGACGCGATTTCCGCATCCAGGTGTGCGTTCCCGACGGGCAACGGGTACTCGAAGCACCGGAAAAATCATTAAGCAAAGGGACTATTGACCAGGTCTACCTGGCGCTCCGGCTTGCCCTCGTGGAAAGTGTCAGCCGCGGGCAGGAGTCGGTGCCGATGCTGCTGGACGATCCCTTCGCCAATTACGATGACGAACGCCTGGAACGGACCATGCGCCTCATCGCGCGCATCGCCGGACGCCACCAGGTTATCATCTTCACATGCCGGCAAGACGTCACCCGCGCCGCTGAGACGCTCAAAGCCACGGTATTCCGGCTGTAGGCGCGCGGTCCCCGAAAAGGAGCCGTTATCCATGAGCTTGCCCCTGGTAACGCTGACCACCGATTTCGGAAGCAACGATCCTTACGTGGCCGCCATGAAGGGCATTATCTACGCGGGGTGCCCGGTGGCGACCGTGGCCGATCTCAGCCATGAGATCCCACGGCAGAACGTGCATGAGGCGGCCTTGTTCGCGGGAGGCGCGCTGCCCTACTTCCGCGCCGGCACCGTGCATGTCATTGTCGTCGATCCGGGCGTGGGTACGGCGCGCCGCCCGCTCGCGGTGTATGCGGGGCACCGCTATTTCATCTGCCCGGACAATGGGGTGCTCACGCTGGTGCTCCAGCACTTTGCCCTCGAGGAGGCGCGGGTGATCGAAAACCCGCGCTTCATGCGCACCCCCGTAAGCACCACCTTCCACGGCCGCGACATCTTCGCGCCTGCCGCCGCGCTCTTGGCGGCCGGCGTCGACTTTCACGAGGTCGGCCCCCCTGCAGCGAATCTCGTGACGCTCGATATGCCGGCGCCGGTGCTTCGCGGCGGCAGCATCGAAGGCGCCGTGGTGCATGTGGACCACTTCGGGAACTGCATTACCAACATCCATGTGGATAGCCTCGAGGGCCGCATGAACGGGTGTGTCATGGCTGGCAACCTCGCGATCGAGCGCATCCTTCGCACTTACGGCGATGTCTTGCAAGGTACGCCGCTGGCCCTCATTAGCAGCACGGGCCACCTCGAAATCGCCATAAGCGGCGGCAGCGCGGCCCAGGAGCTCGGCATTGGCATCGGCGACGTTGTGCGGGTGGCCGGTGGCGAATAATGGCGGGCGGCGAGGATGTTCTTCTCAGGGGCGGCGGGAGACGCCGCCAGTAGGACCAACAACCAGGAGCTGACATGAAGGTTATCGTTACCGGTGCAAGCAAGGGAATCGGCCGCGGCATCGCCGCCACACTCGCGCGCCATGGCTGTACCGTCGGGGCTATGGCCCGCTCGGAAGAGGCACTTACCGCGCTCGAAGCAGAAATCCGCAATGCGGGCGGTATATGCTGCCGGGCCACCGGCGACCTGCGCAGCATGGACAGCACGGCCAGCGCCATCGCCCAGCTCATGGAGCGGCTCGGCGGCGTGGACGCGCTCATCAACAATGGCGGCATCGTGTTGCGGCGCGATATCTTCGAGATCACGCCGGATGAATGGCACGCCATGATCGAGACCAATGTGAACGGCCTTTTCTACGCCACCCGCGCCGTGCTCGGCGCCATGCGGGAGCAAGAGCGCGGCCACATCATCAATATCTCCTCCATCGCCGGGAAGGTGCCGCTGAAAGGCGGCAGCGCCTATGCCGCCTCGAAGTTCGCCTGCACCGGCTTCAGCCAATCCCTGTTCCAGGAGGTGCGCAACCACGGCATCAAGGTGACCACGGTCTACCCCGGCTCCGTCGATTCCGCCTCCCACCGCCACGCCCCGGACGAAGAGGCCGGCTGGAAAGTGACGCCCGAGGAAGTTGGCGAGGTGTGCTGGAACGTGCTCGACACCCGCCAGCAGAATCTGCTCGCCGAGGTCGAGATTCGCCCGCTGGCCAGGCCGGGCAAGGGCTAGCGCCCGCGGCTCAGCGCAGCACCACCTCCGGCTTCTCGACGTACACGATATCCACGAATTGGCCGTCGTGGGCAATCGAGAGGCGGGCGGCCTCGGTGACCAGCTCGTTTATATAGCTGTTATTCGGCGTGGCGATGAGGCCCTTGTCGTCGATGGCGCGAATAGCCGCCTGGCGCGTGGCCACCTCGCCGGCGTCGGGCTGGTTCTCGATGCGGTGTATGGCGCGCAGGTTTGCGGCGACAGACTCGTAGCCGTACCCCACCGGTTGCAGGCCCTCGCCCTCCCAGGGAATGAGCCGGAAGAAGTCGGGGCTCACGTAGTTGAAGGCGCTGCCGCCGCAGCCGATGCCCTCTAAGTAGCAATGACTTACACCGCGATACTGGTCGTCGTGGCGGATTTCAGCGGACTTGCCATTCCCTTCGCAGAACATTTGCAGGCACTGGTCGTTGCTGCCGGCGCCGGCATCGGGGTAGCCGAGGCCGTCGATGACGGAAAGGACGGCGCCGTTTTCCCAGATGACGCGGCCATTGGCCCACATATAGCCCTCGTTGCCGTTCGGGAACCGGCCCTTTACGCCCGTGACCGAGACGGCGCGCGGGCGCAACCCGGTGATGAAGTTCACGAGATCCACGTAGTGGCAGCCGACGTAAGTGAAGGGGTCCGAGTTCTCGCAGGTGAACCAGTTCTGAAAGTTCGAGTGCCGGTAGAAGTAGGGCTCAATCATTTTCGCCTCGCCCATGACGAATTCGCCGAAGTCGCCGCGGCGGTAGGCGTGGCGCGCCATGAGTGCGCGGGTGTCGAACCGCTTGTGATATTCGACGCCGATGAAGAGGCCGCGCTCGTAGGCCATGCGCGCCACTTCGTGCGCCGCGCTGTAGGTCTGCACCAGGGGCTTGACACAGAGGATATGGTGGCCGGCGGCCAGAACATCCTTTAATACGCCGTAGTGCATCTGGTCCGGCAGGGCGATGAGGACCGCCTGGCGCGGGGACATGGCGGCCAGCGCCTCGCGGTAGCCTTGCGGGTGCGGCGTCTCGGGGTCGGCATCCGGATCGGGGAAACCCTCGAAATCCTGGCCGGGGAACGCAGCCCGGATGGCCGCGTTTTCCTTGAGCTTCCGGATCGAGCGGCCGTGCTGCGACACCACACGGATATCGCCCACAATACCCAGGCGTTGCAGGTGGTAGACGTCGGGAAGCAGTAGATCGTGCACGATCATCCCCGCGCCGATGATGGTTACGTCGATAGAACCCGGTGCTTTCATGCGGCGTCCTCGCGAGCCATGTTGTGGCGGGTCTTCCTACCGTGCTACGGGCGTGGCCCAAGGCCTCCAGGAGCTTGGCTATGGGAGTACTTTGGCCCTAAAAGCGATCGGCCGGGAGACCGGCCACAACACGTGTTTGTCTTAGAACTTCACCACCTTGCCGGTCTTGGCAGACTGATAGATTTTCTCGATGACCGCGACCGCGACACGGCCTTCGCGGCCAGGCACCTGGGGCTCGCGGCCCTGCTGGATTGCCTTGGTAAAGTCTTCTATCTGGCGGCGGTGCCCCTCGATCTTGAGTGCGGCGAGGGGATCGGCGGCGCCGGAGCCCAGCTCGGATTCTTTGCTCATATCGTCTTCGATCTTCTTGTCGATGGCGCGGCGCTTCTTGAATTTCCAATAGCTGATGTCGCCGTCCTGCAGCCAGGCGCCGCCGTCGGTGCCATGAATATCGACGCGCGCGGGTTGGCCCGGCCAAATGGCGGTGCTGCCCTCGATGGTGCCGAAGGCGCCGTTCTCGAATTCGAGATTGGCGGTGGCGAGATCCTCGACCTCGAGGCCTTCGTGGGCGATGCAGGTGGTTTGCGCCCAGAGTTGCTTGACTGGGCCCATGAGCCAGACGAGGAGATCGATCTGGTGGATGCCCTGGTTCATGAGGGCGCCGCCGCCGTCGAGCTTGCGGGTGCCGCGCCAGGCGCCGCTGGCGTAGTATTCGGGCGAGCGGTACCATTTGATGTAGGCATTGCCGAGCACGAGTTTGCCGAAGCGCCCCTGGTCGATCGCTCTCTTGATCTGCTGGGAACCGGAGGCAAAGCGGCTCTGAAAGATACAGCCAAGCAGCACCTTGTGCTTCTCGGTCGCCTTGATGATTCGGTCTATACGCGCGGAGGTTACCTCGAGCGGCTTCTCGGAAAGGAGATGCTTGCCGGCCGCGGCGATATCCTCGGCGATTTCGGCGCGCAGGCCGCTGGGCACACACAGGCACACGGCCTGTATGTCGTCACGCTCGAGCATTTTCTTGTAGTCGGTGTAGGTGTCGGCGCCATACTGGTCAGCGAGTTTCTTCGCGCTCGCCTCGACAACATCCGACACGGCTTTGAGTTCGGCGCCTTTCACGGCGTCGATGGCGGCGGCGTGGACGGGACCGATATTCCCGCAGCCGATAATGCCGTACCCTACTTTCGCCATTGGATTCCCCTCCTTTGGTGTGCGCTTTGCGATGTTTGGCGTCTTTTACATGAGGATGGGGCCAAGTATAGCAAGTTGTCCGGGCTTTGCCCAACAAGATCCCGCAGCCTATGCTTCGATACGGTAGTCCCGGACAAGCTGCACCAGGCGGGTAACATGCTCGAAGGGGGTGTCCCGCAGGAGGCCATGGCTCAAGTTGAAGATGTGTCCCTCGTGCGCGCCCTGCTCGAGGCACGCGACGGCCGCCGCCTCGATTTCCGGCCACGTGCCGTGCGCCAGCAGTTCGTTGCCGAGGTTGCCTTGGAGCACGGCGTTGTCGCCCAGGGCCGCGCGCGCCCCGGCAATGGAAACCCCCGCCGGCAGGCTGATGATATCGGCGCACGGGTGATCGAGCAGATCGAGATCGGCGAGGCCGCGCGCGAAGTGTATGGTGGGCGCGGTTCCTTTGAGCGCGCTGAAAATGCGCCGTTGTGCGGGCAGCGCAAATTGCGTATAGGTATTGCGGTCGAACAGAAAAGCGGCGGACTCGAAGAGTTGGACTGCGGCGGCGCCGGCCGCGATCTGGTAGCGGAGATAGGCGATAGTGGCTTCGGTGAGCAAATCGAGCAAACGGTGCGCGGTTTCCGGTTCGCGCCGGAGAAAATCCTGGGTGGCGGGCGCTTGGCTGCCGAAACTTTTTCCTTCGGCGAGGAATACCAGAAGTGTGAGCGGCGCGCCGGCGAAACCGAGCACGGGCAGGGCGCCCTCGATGGTTGCATGGATGCGCTGGAAGGTTTCGCCGACGAACGCGAGGTCCTTTGGCGGTTCGATGCCGTGCAACCGTTGGGCCAGTTCTTCGGGCGGTGCGGGCTGTGCGAGCTCCGGCCCCGGCCGGAAAACGAAGGGCGCCCCCATGGCGCTGAGGATGGTCAGAATGTCCTGAAAGATAATAATAGCATCGACGCCAAAGCGGCGCGGCAGCAAGGAGATTTCGGCGGCATAAGCCGGATGGCGGAAGAGTTTCTCGAGGGGCAGGTCCGCTTCTGCTTTCAGCCGGTTATAGGCGGGGTCAGTGCGCCCGGCCTGGCGCATGAGCCAGACGGGCGTACGCTCGGTGCGTTCTCCGCGCGCGGCGCGCAGGAACAGGCAGCCATTCTCATCATGGGACTGGGGCATGGCAGGGACCTCCGGAATCGTGCGCCGACCATAGCCGAGTGCCCCATAGGGGTTCAAGAGCACGGGGACCGCCGGCGATGCTGTGCGTGCCGGCTTGTCAGCCGTGGCATGCCGCGCCGCGTGTTTGCAGTGTTGCACAGGTAAAGGGCGATGTGCTTGAGAAAGCGCCGCGCGGGGCGCTAGGCTGATTTCCAACAAAGGAGAAGCGCTTTATGGCTGAAGAGAACGTCGAACGAGAATGGTTGCGAACCATCAGCCTGATAATCATCGCCACCATTGCCTGCGCCATGGCGCTGTACTATGTGCGCATAGTGGCGGTTCCCTTTGTGATCGCGGTCTTTATCATGTCCATGGTTGCGCCGCTGATGGACCACCTGATTCTTCGTTACCGCTTTCCGCACATTCTGGCGGTGGCGGCGGCGTTGATTGTGGTGTTGACGGTTATCACGTTGATCGGGATGTTTTTCGTGGCAGCGTTGGACAATATGGTGAATACGGGGCGTCAGTACAGCGATAGTTTTGTGTCCTTGCTCGAACAGGCCACGGACTATCTTCAGCGGCATGGGCTTGTAGAGACCCCGGATGAACTGACCAACGCGCTGCGGCAACAGCTTATGAGTGCATTGCGGATGACCTTCAGTACGGCGGCCACGCTCACACCTTCGGCGGTCTTGGTCTTTATCTTTGTCATGTTCTTGCTGGCCGGGCGCAATCCGCGTGCCATCCGCACCGGCTTTTACTCGGAAATAGACCGGCGCATTCGGCGCTACATCAACTTGAAAGTGACCATGTCGCTCATGACCGGCCTGCTCACCTGGGGTATCTTGAGCCTGCTCGGGCTGGAAATGGCGATGGTATTCGGCTTGTCGGCCTTTTTGCTCAATTTCATTCCCAGCCTGGGCAGCATGGTGGCGACCCTGCTGCCGCTGCCTATGGCGATTGCGCAATTTGAGGGCGATTATATGATGATCGCTATGGTAGTCATTTTGCCGGGTTCCGTACAGATGTTCATCGGTAACGTACTCGAACCGCAGTTTGTGGGAGAAGGGCTCGAGCTTCACCCGGTGACCGTGCTGATGTCGCTGTCGTTCTGGGGGTTGTTGTGGGGGCCGGCCGGCATGGTGCTCGCGGTACCCATCGCGGCGACGATCCGCATCTTCCTCATGTACTTCGAGACGGTGCGCCCTATTGGCCTGCTTATGTCCGGCAAATTGCCGCAGCCGCCGGCGCAGCGGAAGTAGTGCGTGTTGACCGGGGCCAGTGGCTCCCATCTCGAAACGCACTTCTCAGATATCCGCTGCGGCAACAGCGCGTGCGCTGCGCCCGCTTACATGCCGACCCGCAAGGCTGGGTCGTGGGCCAGTGGCGGACGAAACGGCTGCTTTTGCCACGGGGCGCCGTCGGGCAGGAGGGCGCGGATGGCGCGCAGGTCGGCGGCATCCAGCAATGGGGTGACGCACGTGGTGCGGAATTCATATGCGACACCGCTCCGGGCGATGGTGTGGATACTTTCTTTGATGGCGTCTACGGGAGCGGGTACGCCCGCAAGCAGGCCGTACTTCTCGAAGGGCGCTTTCACGTCCATGGCGATGTAATCCACGAGCCCTTCATGCAGAAGGTGGCGGACCATGCCGGCGCAACTCCCGTTCGTGTCGAGCTTGACAGCGAAGCCGAGCGCCTTTACTTTCCCGAGGAAATCCGGCAGATCCGGCTGAATGGTCGGCTCGCCGCCGGTAACGACGAGACCGTCGAGTTTGCCCTGCCGGCTTCCGAGGAAATCGAGCACGGTATCCTCATAGAAGGTGTCCTCGGAAGACTCCCACAGACCGCCATTGTGGCACCAGGGGCACCGGAAATTGCACCCCTGGGTAAAGGCGATCGCGGCCACCCGGCCCGGGAAGTCGGTGAGTGTGAATGGCTGGAGACCGCCGAAGATCATAGGCTGCTTTCGATGCTGAAGCGGCTGCGCAGATCGAATTCCGCGCGTTTGCCGTCGTTCCACTGGTTGACAGGACGCAGATAGCCCACGATGCGGGCGTACACTTCGGTTGCCGCGCCGCATTGTGGGCAGGTGCTTTGTTCGCCGCGCAGGTAGCCGTGGCCCGGGCACACGGAGAAGCTGGGAGACACGGTAAAGTAGGGCAGCGTATAGCTTTCGCACACCCGCTTGACGAAGGTCTTCACCGCCTCGGGGTTCGCCACGGCCTCGCCCAGGAACACATGCAGCACGGTGCCGCCCGTGTAGCGTGCTTGCAGGCCGTCCTGCAGATCGAGCACGTGGAACACATCGTCGCAGTAGTTGACGGGTAGCTGCGTCGAGTTGGTGTAAAACGGTTCCGTGCCGGCCTCGACCTCCGGCTGATTGGCGAAGCGGATGCCCGGGTAGCGTTCGCGGTCAAGCCGGGCGAAGCGGTAGGTCGTGCCTTCGGCCGGTGTTGCCTCGAGGTTGTACTGGTGGCCGGTCTCTTCCTGGTATTCGGTGAGCCGCGCGCGCATGTGATCGAGTACACGCTCCGCAAAAGCGGTTCCTTCCGGCGAGCCGATGTCCTTCCCGATGAGGTTCACACAGGCCTCATTCATGCCCAGCAGGCCGATGGTCGAGAAGTGGTTGAACCAGTAGCAGCCATGGCGCTCTTTTACCGCGCGCAGGTAGTGGCGGGTGTAGGGGTACAGGCGCTTGTCGGTGAGCCCTTCGAGCACCTTGCGCTTTGTCTCGAGGCTGTTGCGCGCGAGGTCCATGAGCCCGTCCAGCTTTGCGAGAAAGTCCTGCTCATCCGTGGCCGTGTGGCCGAGGCGCGGCATGTTCATCGTCACCACGCCGATACTCCCTGTCAGCGGGTTCGCACCGAAAAGGCCGCCACCGCGTTTCTCGAGTTCCCGCGTGTCGAGCCGCAGCCGGCAGCACATCGATCGCGCGTCGTCCGGCGACATGTCGCTGTTCACAAAGTTCGCGAAATAGGGGATGCCGTATTTCGCCGTCACTTCCCACAACCGTTCGAGGCCCGGCGCGTCCCAGTCGAAGTCCGCCGTAATGTTGTAGGTCGGGATGGGAAAGCTGAACACCCGGCCCTTCGCATCGCCCTCGGAGAGCACCTCGAGGAAGGCCGCGTTGAAGGTTGCCATTTCTTCCGCGAAGTCGCCGTACTTCTCCGGTTTCACCTCCCCGCCGATGACGACGTTCTCCCCGGCGATGTTCTTCGGCGGTTGCAGGTCCATGGTTACGTTCGTGAAGGGGGTTTGGAAACCGACCCGGGTGGCCACGTTCAGGTTGAACACGAACTCCTGCAAGGCCTGTTTCACTTCCGTGTACGACAGGGCGTCGTAGCGGATGAAGGGCGCGAGGCAGGTGTCCATGTTGCTGAAGGCCTGGGCGCCCGCGGCCTCGCCCTGGAGCGTGTAGAAGAAGTTGACGATCTGCCCGAGTGCCGAGCGGAAGTGTCGGGCCGGCCCGCTTTCCGCCTTGCCGGGCGCGCCGGTGAAGCCCACCAGCAGGAGGTCGCGCAGGTCCCACCCCACGCAGTACACCGAGAGCAGGCCGAGATCATGCACGTGCAAGTCGCCGTTCACGTGCGCCGCGCGCACTTCGGGCGCATAAATCTTGTTGAGCCAGTAAATCTTGCTGATCTCGCTGCTCACGTAGTTGTTGAGCCCCTGCAGCGAGTAGGCCATGTTGCTGTTTTCATGCACCTGCCAGTCGAGTTTCTCGAGGTAGCGATCCACCAGATCCACATCCGCCTTCTGCACCATGTCACGGATGCGCGCGTGCTGGTCCCGGTAGATAATGTAGGCCTTCGCCGTCTTCTTGAACGGCGACATGAGGAGCACCTCCTCCACCAGGTCCTGGATGTCCTCGACCGCCGGCACCCCGTCGAAGGGCATCGACTGGGTCAATGTCAACACCCGGATGGTGAGCTGCCGCGCGGCGTCTTCCCCAAACTCGCCGGTGGCCTCGCCGGCCTTGGCGATGGCCTTGGTGATCTTCGCCGCGTCGAACGGCGCCTCCCGTCCATCGCGTTTGCGGATGGCGGTGAATACTGCCTGTGGATGGTGGGCCGGTGCTTCCATGAACTGTTGCGCTCCCTTTCGTGTTGGGCCGAGCGGCGCACCCCCATAATGCTGCCGCCAGTTGCCCGCCCGGATGCCGTCCGCGCAACCCGTCATCCCCCCGGCACGCGAACGCCTCCCTCTCGCTACCCTTAAACTGCCCTCCCGATGCCTCCTCCGACGCCGCGTGTGGCGGCATGGCCCTCCCCGGACCACACCCGCCACAAAGCCATCTTATGCCGGATTGACCACCATGTCAAGTGGCATTTCCCAAAAATGATACAATATATTGTGGATAACCAGGGGAAAAACGGTGGAAAACGGTGGATAACCAGTGGATAACGCAAACCGGTATTTCGGAGGCAGAGCATGAATTAACGTGGGCTGCGTCCACAACCCAAGGCACTGAGGTCTCGAGGGGCGCGCGTCCCCGCGAGCCGGAACTGAACCATGGCGCACGAACGGGAGGGCGCGCGTCCCCAGGGAGGGCGAGCGTCCCCGCGAGCCG
>CAZMVU010000108.1:0-15745 GCA_964569295.1 uncultured Nitrospirales bacterium | reverse complement strand
CAAAATTGTCTTGGGCGGTAGTGTCTTAGGCACTGACTCGTATAAAGAACCACAAGAAGTTATTCGGGCACCTTGTGTAAGCTCTAGCACGGCTGTTTCTTAGGGCCAACGGCGCTCCGGAAACACGCCCAAGCTCCAAATCCCAAGCCGTCCTGAACCACGAACCAACAACCGGGGAACACGCCATTCGATCCTTGGGTTGTGGGCGCAGCCCGCGTTAGAAGAAACGGGAACATACTGTGACACATTGGACTTCGTGGTTCCTCCCCGCGCTCCAAACCATGCGCCCCCAAGCCGGAAACCAAGTCCCAAAAGCGACAAGTAACGCAGTCTGTTCTCCTCAAACGCCCACCGCCTCGCACTTGGCGCGCAGGCGCTTCCCGTAGCGCTGTGTGAATTCATAGGGCACGGCGAGCGCGGTTTCTGCGGCGGCTTTGACCCGTGTGTCCAGTATGCCGGTTTGTTCGATGGCGTTCATGGCGTACATGCCGACGATACGGTTAGGATGCTCCACGAGTGCCAGCAGTTCCGGCAAGTGCGCTTTGGTATCGCCGAGCTTGCACAGGGCCAGGTGCGCGGCCAGCCGCACGGTGGGCACGGGGTCGTGTGCGGATTCCTCGAGCAGGGACCGGCTTTTCGGATCGCGCAGGTTGCCCAGCCACGTCGCCGCCCAGTAGCGTACGGACGGGTCCGGATCCTCCAGCGCCGCGCGCAGGTGGGCGCGGTCGTTGCCCTCGCCCGCAGCGATAACCGCCACGATGCGCTCGCGCACGGTGTCCATGCCGGACTGTTGCATGGCGGCGAACTTGCTCCCGTGTTTCTTGCCGAGGTCTTCCAGAATCGGCTCGGGTACGAGGCCCGGATCGCGTGTTTCGCGCATCCAGTCGCCCAGGTGCGCGCGGTGTTCCTCGAGCACATCCTGGTGGCCGGGGTCGCCGGCGAGGTTGCTGGTCTCGAAGGGATCCGCCTCGAGGTCGTAGAGTTCTTCCGGCGGACGGCCGGGGGCGAACAGTTGATCCTGCAGTGGCGTGAGGGCCTCCTTTTCGTGGAGCGCCCGCAGGTGCTGAACGATCTCCTTGCCGTCCTTGTACTGGTTGCGCTGCAGGTGCGGCCGGTACGACAGGAAGTTGCGAATGTACTTGTAGCGGGGGGTGCGCACCGCGCGGATAACGTCGATGGTCTCGTCGCACCGGTCGCGGGCGCTGACGACGAAGGGCCGGGGCGCGTGGTCCGGGGCGAAGAGGTCGCGCCCGTGCAGGTGCTCCGGCACGGGAATGCCCGCGCACGCCAATGAGATGGGCGTGAGATCGAGGTGGATGGCGAGGTCCGTGCGCACCGTGCCCGCGTGGCGGCCGCCCGGGAACCGCAGGATCATCGGAATGCGGATGCCCTCCTCGTAGAGGTATTGCTTGCCCCGCGCGTGGGAGACGCCGTGGTCCGTGATGAACGCAATGAGCGTGTTGTCGTAGACACCCGCGTCTTTGAGGTCCTGCACGATCTCGCCGACCTCCCGGTCGACGCGCTCCCAACTGGCGAGGTACGTCGCCCAGTCGGCGCGCATGAGGTCGTCGTCGGGATAATAGGGCGGCACGTCGAAACTGTCGTTGTCGATGGTTCCCCCGCGCCACTTGCCGCCCTTCAATTGTATCTGCGCGAAAAAAGGCGTGTCTTCCGGCGCATCGCGCCAGTCGGCGCCGTCGTAGGGTTCGGTGGTATTGATGAAGTTGTAGTCCGTCTTCCCCGGCTTGTCCGCGTCGGGCCCGGCGCCGTTGCAGGCGTAGTAGCCGGCGGCGCGGAAGAGGTCGCTCACCATGGGTATGTCATCGGGCACCTCATAGCTGTCGTAGTAGGCGGTGTTGCCCCGGGCCTTACGGCCGAGGTTCTGGCTGCGATGGTTATGACTGCCGATCGTGGTCTGGTACATGCCCGTGGCCATGGCGGAGCGTGCGGGCGAACACACCGGGCAGGTTATGAAGCCCTTCTCGAAACGCACGCCTTCCGCGGCGAGCGCATCGAGGTTGGGCGTGTCGATAGCCGTCTCGCCGTAGCAGCCGATGTGCGTTGAAGCGTCTTCGACCACGATCCAGAGCACGTTCGGCCGTGGCTTCGCCGCGCGGGCTGTGCCGTTCGCAGCGGCTACCACGCCGGCCGCCGCCGCCGCGCATTGCAGGAAACTTCGCCTGTTCATAATGATCCTCCCGGGGTCTTGTGGCGGCTGGTAGTGGGCATGACTTGCTGGACAGTGTAACAAAGGGCACGAAACGATGTGAAAGCACTTCAGCCGCATTGATGCGGCGGCCCGAAGCACATGGACGCCCCGGGCAACTTGCCTGTGTCCTGGTGGTACGCGACAGGCCCGGTCTGAAGCCTGACGGCCTTTTCGCTGGTCATAGGGACAACTCTCCCTGAAGCCCGCATCTGTAGGCGCCAATACATGGAGTCAGAATATGCACAACGATCCCCATGTGCAGCAAACCGAAAGTTACCGCCGGCCCAGGCTGGCATGGAACCGCGCCTTCGGCGTTCCGGGAACAAGCCGAGTCTCTAATCTCGAGCCTCCCCGAACCACAAACCAACAACCAGGGAACACGCCTTCCAAGGGGACATCATGACCATTCGGGTAGAGAAGCAGGGTCCGGTCACCGCCGTCATACTGGATCGGCCGGCCGCGCGCAATGCGGTGGACCGCACCACCGCGGAGGCATTGGCGGAAGCGTTTCGCGCGTTCGAGGCGGATGACGCGGCCAAGGCCGCCGTGCTCTGGGGCGATCACGGCCACTTCTGTGCGGGGGCCGATCTGAAAGCCGTGGCCGCGGGTACGCCAAACCGCATCGAGCCGGAGGGTGACGGGCCGATGGGCCCGACCCGCATGGTGCTCTCGAAACCGGTGGTGGCGGGTATCGCGGGCTATGCCGTGGCGGGCGGCCTCGAGCTGGCGCTGTGGTGCGACCTGCGCGTGGCGGAGGAAACGGCCACTCTCGGCGTGTTCTGCCGGCGCTTTGGCGTGCCGCTTATCGACGGCGGCACCGTGCGGATGCCGCGCCTCATCGGCCTTGGCCGCGCCATGGACCTCATTCTCACGGGGCGGCCGGTCGACGCAAACGAGGCGCTGCAGATGGGGCTCGTGAACCGGGTCGTGCCAGAGGGCGAGGGCCGCCGCGCCGTCGAAGAACTCGCCCGAAACCTCACGCAATTTCCCCAGACCTGCCTGCGCCACGACCGGCTCTCCGCCTACGAACAGTGCGACATGCCTTTCGAGGAAGCCATGCGCAACGAGTTCCGCCATGGCCAGGCCGCACTCGCCGAGGAGACCGAATCGGGCGCACGCCGCTTCATCGATGGCGCCGGGCGCCATGGCCGGTTCGAGGAATAGGCATTTCGCCACCGCTATCTGACGCCGGTGCTTCAGGCGCCAACGAAACCCGGCTCTGGTTCCGATGGCTGATTTCTGCATTGAGGTCTTGCCGCGAGGACGGTATACTTTACGCAGCATGGATCGATGAGGTAATCGTATGAAAAGCGTAACGGTATCCCAGAAATATCAAATCGTGCTCCCCAAGGAAATCCGCGAGTCGGCTGGGATCAAGCCCGGTCAGAAGCTGGCGGTGTTCCGCATTGGAGGCGTCATTGAACTCGTACCCGTGAAAGACTTGGCCAGTATGCAAGGCAGCCTTCCCGACCTTGACACAGAAGTCGAGCGCGAGGATGACCGGCTGTGAATCTTGTCGATTCCTCGGGCTGGCTAGAGTTCTTTGCCAACGGGCCCAACGCACATTTTTTCGGAGAACCCCTTAAGTCGGCGGATATCCCACTACTGGTTCCTACGATTTGCCTCTACGAAGTCTTCAAACAGATATTGAGACGATACGGGCGAAGAGAAGCCATGGAGAAGGCGACCGCCATGCGACAAGGTATTGTGGTGCCGCTTCACGACGAGCTGGCGATCAACGCCGCGGTCATCAGCCACGACAAGAAGTTGCCCATGGCGGACAGCGTAATCCTGGCAACCGCCCAGCATTACGCCGCAACGCTCTGGACGCAGGACGCTGATTTCGAAAATATCGATGGCGTGCGTTACATCAAGAAGCCATAAGCCGGTGCGAGCGCTGAGTCCGCCTCCACGTACCTTCCTCACCGCGGCCGGACCCGGATATTCCGGTACCAGACCTCGCCGCCGTGGTCTTGCAGGGCGATAATGCCGCTCAGCGGCATCTCGGCAAAGGGTACCTCGAACTTGCCGATGGGCTCGGTCATCTGCGCGAAATCGGCATCGATCACTTTCCAGCCGTTCATGACGACGCTAACCTTCGTACCCGTCACGGAGATATCATACGAGTTCCACGTGCCCCGCGGACGCGCCATGTTGAACATAGGCGTCACCACGTCATAGATGGCGCCGCTGCCGTTCTTGTTCGGTGGTTGGCCGTGGTCGTCGAGCACCTGCACTTCCCAGCCCCGGTACACCGGGTCATTGCGATGGGCACGCAGGAACACGCCCGAGTTCGCGCGCCAGGTCACCTTGAACTCGAGGTGCAGATCGAAATCGGCGAACTCCCGTCCTGTGTACCCCGCGTAGCGCAGAGGCGGCAGACTCGCCCCGAAGATGTGAAGAATCCCGTCCTCGATGGCAAAGAGATCCGTGTCGTCCGTGATATTCTCCCAGTTCTCCGCATGTTCCGCGTCAAGCAGGTCAATCCAGCCGGCGCCTGTGGGCGGGTCCGCCGGATACCCCTCGGGCACCGGGCCCGCTGTGGCAAACAACACCAGCTTCACCACAGCCGCGGCGCACGCCACCACCAGCACGGTCCAGAAAACGACCGACATCCGCTTCATAGCCATCCTCCCCACATCACCGGCCGAGCATGGTCACGTCCGGCAGTTGTTCCTCATAAATTTCTACGCCCTGCACCTCCCGCAAGTGCTCTATCATTTGGGCATAGAGCAGGGGCGACAGCAGATCCTGGGCCGTGTCCTGACGGGCGAGCACCTGCTCGAGCGACAGGCTGGCGGCCGCTTGGTGGTCGATCACCTCGAGGGCCAGAAACGCCGCCGGCACGGTCACAACGCGCCTTTGGTCGCCGCGCATCTCGACCATCTCATGTTCCGGGAGGAAAACCGGCGCCAACAGATCGCCCGCTTCGCAGCCATGGACCGCTCGCCAGAAAGGCGCAAACTTGTCGACATCCGGGTTGTTCTCGATCTCGCGGTCCCGCATGACCCGCTGCGGCTCGGATGCCGCCACGCGTTCGAAGGCAGCCTCGAAAGCGGCGTTCGTCTCCGTTTCCGAGACCAGCTTCGCCGCAGCGGACGATCCTTCCTTGGACGAGGGGAACCGGATAGCGCGGAACTTGATCCACTCGTGGCTCTGGAAATCCTCCCGGCGCAACGCGAACTCTGCCTCGATCTCTTCTTCGTCCAACGTAATTTCGCCCGCTTCCAAAGCCTCGAAGGCACGCCGTGTCACCGCCAGCTCGCCCAGCAAATCCTCGAGCACGATATCCGTCCTGTCCTCGATGAGGTCTTTCATGTTCCGCAGGCCGCGCGCGGAAATGTCATAGGCTTCCATGGCCGGTGTTGCCTGGCCGTCGGCCGGCACTTCCATCGCATAGATCTGGCGGTAGTCCAGATCCTCGTTCTCCTGAAACACCTGCTCGCGCGCCCGGGCGCGCAACGGCGCCATCTGCTCCTCCGAGAGCTCATCCCGCAATTCACGGCCCATCGGCCCCTTGATCTCATCGTCGATGTACTGGTTCAACGCCCGCAACAAATCCCCTTTGTTCCGAATGATCGGCCGCTCTTTATCCGGCATTTCCCGGATGACCCGGAACAGGTCGCCCCGGGTGATTGTTTCATCGCCCATCCGGGCCACCACAATACGGTCCTTGTCCGCAATGAAGCCGCACCCCGCAGCGAGCAAAACCACCACACAAAGCGCCGGATGCAGCAACCACCCGGCGCCGCGCGCTGTACGTACATCCATGTGCCTTCTCCCGTATTGGACCGTCGAAAAACGTCTATGACGCACCCCATGGTAGCACGGCACAACCGGCGGGGAGAAGGTTCGGAGACAGGCGCCTTGCCATGACCGCTGTTCAAGACAGGGCGGACAAAGCCCGCGCGGTCCGGAAAATGAAGGACAGCCCACGCGCTCGGGGACTCGCTTGGTTCTGTCCCATCTTCCTTTTGGGCTCTCCGTCTTTCAAGATGAACAGGGTCTCGCGGGCTGGGACCGCGAATCCCTCTGTTGTGACTATCTCCCGACCGCGCCACCGGCGCGCAAGAAGAGGCGCCTTGGCGCCTAATCGTGTTTGTGCATGGCAAGGAGGTGCTTGAGGCGGCGTTCGCATTCGATCATGCTGCGCATGGTGTGGTAGTTGATTTTCCACGCGTGGCCCATGTAGTCCCAGACGCGTTCGTTGTCCTCGGTGAACAGCGGGTACCACTCTCCCACCTCGTGGTTGATGACCCCATCCATGACAAAGCCGTGTACGTTCTCATACGCATCGAAGTACTTCGGGTCATCATAGAGGGCGTAGGCGTCCAGCATGGCCACGAGGGTCTCCGCCTGCTGCCAGAATTCCTTGTTGCGTTCGCGGGCCGGGCCCTCGTGCGGGCCTTCGCAGAAGGCGCCGCCGTTCTCCCAGTCGATACCGTATTTCAGGCAGTGATCGTAGAGCCGCTGGATTCGCAGGCGGTAATCGTCGAGGTCAAGTCCGCAAATATCGATGGCGTGCTTGAGCAGCCAGCCGAACTCGACATTGTGGCCGTAAGAGGTGTTGTCGAGCGGGCGCCCTTCGCCCTCCTCGGCGTCGCGGTCGGAACCCCAGACGTTCTCGAAGATAATGGCGCGCAAGGGGGTCCAATCGAGGCTGAACTGGGCGATGCCCGTCCCATGTTCCGGGTGAATCATGTGCTCGAAAAGGAGGTCAAGCATGTACTGCACATCCTCCTTGTACTGCTCGTGGCCGGTGGCTTCGTAGAGGTTGGTGAAGGCCTCCATGAGGTGCATGTGCACATCGAGCGACTTCCGATCGCCGCCCTTGCGGCCGCCCGGCCGGGGCCGCCAGTCTTCTTCCAGAAATTCATAGAACCCGCCGTGCTCCTTGTCGAGGGCCAGGCGCGTGATGACTTCGTAGGTTTCCTCGGCCATCTCGATCGCGCGGTGATCCCCCGAGGCCATGGCGTACTCGCTGAGCGCGTACATGGCGAAGGACTGGCCATACATGAGTTTTAGTCGGTTCAGGGGCGTGCCGTCCTGGGCGCAGACCCAGTGCCAGCCCGTGTGCTCATTGTCCCAGAAATGGTCAATGAGAAAATCGACGCCCTGGTGGGCCCGTTCGAGGAACTGGCCGTCCCCCAGGTTGGCCCGGTGCGCCGAGGCAAAGCTGTAGATGCAGCGGGTCTGGCACACGAGCGTTTTGTCCGTTTCGCCGGTGGGGTTTCCCTGGGCGTCGAAGTACGTCAGGAAACCGCCGTAATCCGCGTCTACGCCATGCGTAAGCCAGAACGGGACGAGTTCATTGAGCAGGTGATTCTCGACCTCCTTGAGTGCGTCGTTGAGGCGGGCTTTGATCGTCATGGTAGTAATCCCCTTCCCAAAGGTTATCGGCCGGAGAATTCGCCGCCGGCGACAGGCGGCACGCGCCGGCGTGCATTGCTTGCGGGCTTGCGCAAAGCCCACGCCGGCCCATCAGGCGCCAGGCTTCCAGGCCGGCGGCCCGGTGCTATGCGCCGGTGCCGGTATCGGTGCCGGCGTCATCTTCCGTCAAGTACCGTGCAATCTTACCCCAGTAAGCGAGAATGATCCAAAGAACGAAAGGCAATGTGAGGTAGAACTGGGCCACCGCACTCGGCAAATCCGGCGCTTTCGCGATCTGCTCGCGGAAGTAGAAGGCCAGCACGATGAAGGCGACGTGGCCCGCAAACAGGATAAACGCCCCCACCGCCAAGACTATCAGCCGCCGAAGCAGGCTCAGCCCCGGCGTGGCGAGCACCAGGGCGAGGTAGGGCGCCATGTTCGTGACAAGCAGGGCGACGGGCAGGTCGCTCGTGGTGCCGGCCATGACGCCGGCCTCTTCCGACCAGCCAAACTGCAGATACGACAAGGTGTTGAGCACACCCGCCGGTTCGACCGTGGCCCAGGCGAGGGGCATCCCGAACACGCCGCTGAGAATACCGCCGCTCAGCCGGGCGAGCCAGTCGCCGTAGTATGGGATGGCCAGCCACCACAACACACCGATTATCACAACGAGCTCGAGAAAATTGCGGCAGAACTGCAGCACCCGCAGCACCCGCTGGTGAAGGGGCGGCTTCTTCTCAGCCAAGAGATCATTCGCCATTGCGTTTTCTCCCTTTCACCACATACTCGATCCACAGCAGCCACACGGCCACCACGAACACGATGTAGATCGTCTGCCATACATAGTGGTGCGCAAAATCGAATATCCAGCGGTCTTTGGTCGTGTCGAGCGCGCCCACCACCGCCAGGCACGACAAGCGGAACACGTTCACGAAATACATCACCGGCAGTCCGAACACGAGCCCTATCAACCGCTTCCACCACCGCGTCGGGAAAGCGATCACCGCCGCCAGGAAGATGGCCATCACCTCGATGGCCCCGCACTCGGGCACGATAATGAACACGAAATAGCGGCCCAGGGCATCGCGATTGGGCGGCTTGGCCTCCTTTTCCGCCGCCACGGCCGTGCGCACATCGTCGAGCTCTTCCTGCACGGCCGCGGTGCGCTCCCGCCGCTCCCGGGGGGCGAGGTCCAATTGGTCGCGCACCTCCTGTAACTCACGGCTGAGCCGGCGCAGTTCCACCTCGAGACCATCCTTCAGTACGAACCACACGCGCGGACCCGTGGTGCGGTGCCGGCGCATCGTGTAGCCGCGGCGGTAGCGGTAACGCTCGAGGAAGGACAGCGGCTCATCGGAAGCCGCCTCGACATCCGCCGGCGTGGGGTTTGCCCGGCCTTGCGCCCATGCATCGAGGGTTGCCCGTACCCGCGCGGGATCGTGGATATCGAGGTACGAACCGATTCGGTAACGGTACGACTCCCACGGAGTCAACGGCGTATCAGGCTGTGCGGCAATTTCTTCGGCGGCCGGTGTGTCTTCGCCGCGATCCCACGCATTCAACGTGGCCCGGCGCTGTTGCGCCACCTTGCCCACCGGGCGCGTGCTCTCCAGCTCCGAATGGTCCCCTACCTTATCCAGGAGCGCCGTCGTGTGCCGCCCAACCTGAAACAGGTACCAGTCGTTCGCAAAGGTATCCACCGCATACTTGTACCCAATCAGCAGGGCGAGCACTATCACTACAAAAACAACGAAAAAGCGCAACATCTGCGGCCACGCGCGCTGCGGCCGGCTCGTATCCCCCCCGGAAGCGCCCGGCGCCGGCGGTGTGTTCTCACGCTCTTCGGTCATTCCCACTACCTCTGCGGGACATGGCCCGCGTCTCATGCGAAACAATCACGAGCCCCACGTCCGTTCTCAAGATGCGCACCCGTCTGACGGACTGCGCACTACCGGCGCCCAGCCACAACAACGCCGCACACCGTGCCGCCTGCAACGTGCGCCAGCGGGCAGGAATACTGCAGGACCTCATCCGCTCCCCATTGGCCCAACCAGACCGCGCAAGCCGTCCAGGCGCGAGCATAGCACCTTGCTCTGCATACGGGCAAACCGCGTGGCTGGCGGCCATCATGGTTTGTGGCACAAACAAGTCGGCATCGCAACCCGAAACACAATACTTGCAACGGTGCCGCACCGCCAAGCACACTCGTCTTCCCATGAATACACCGCACCAGGAACACCGCATTGACGACCCGGCCGAAAGGCTCGATGGCATCGGGCCGAAGCGCGCCGCCCTGCTCGCCAACCTCGGTGTTCACACCCTGCGTGACCTCCTGCTGCACCTGCCCCGGGAATACCAGGACCGCCGCACCATCACCCCGATAGTCGAGGCCGAAATCGGCCGCCGGGTGACCGTGGCCGGGATGGTGGTATCATCGCGCCACGTGCGCATGCGAGGGCGTATGAGCATGGCCGCTATCGAGATCGAGGACGCCACGGGATGCATCGGGGCGACGTTTTTCGGCCGGGGCTTTTTGGCGAACGCGCTGCGCAGGGATACGCGGGTGGTGCTGACCGGGCAGGTCGAGTCGTACCGGGGCAAGGCATTGAAGAACCCGGAATACGAAATCCTCGCGGCAGACGAGGAAGACGGGTTGAACACCGGGCGCATCGTGCCGGTATACCGGCTCACGGAGAGAATAACCCAGCGCATGATGCGCCGGTGGATCATGACCGCCCTCGACGCCGCCGGCCCCCTGCCCGACGCGATTCCCGGGGACCTGCGCACGGAGCACGGGTTTCCTGCGGCCGCCGACGCCATCCGCGATGCGCATTTCCCGGCTGAGTTGGCGCACGCCGAGGCCGCACGCCGCCGCTTCGCCTACGAGGAACTGCTCGCCATGCAGACGGGCATTCTGGCGCAGCGGGCAGGGCGCCTTGACCAAGAGACCGGGCTCACCCACGCCACATCCGGGCCGCATAGCAGGGCCTTGAGCAAGGGGCTGCCCTTCACCCTTACCCCCGCCCAGGAACGCGCCATCGCGGAAATCCTGCGCGACATGGCGGCGCCGCGTCCCATGCACCGCCTGCTCCAGGGCGATGTAGGCTGCGGCAAGACCGTGGTCGCCCTGCACGCCATCGCCGCGGCGGCCGACGGCGGCTACCAGACCGCGCTCATGGCGCCCACGGAAGTCCTCGCCACGCAGCACCACCTGAGCCTGCGGCAGTATCTGGAGCCGCTCGGGGTCGAGGTGGCCCTGCTCACCGGCGCTATGCGCCAGGCCGATCCCGTGCGCGCGGCACTCGCACGCGGCGATATCCCTGTTGTCGTGGGCACCCACGCACTTATCCAGGAAAAAACGCAGTTCGACAACCTCGGCTTGGCCATTATCGACGAACAGCACCGCTTCGGCGTAGCGCAGCGGCATCGGCTCGCCGGCAAAGGGGGCATGCCCGATGTGTTGCATATGACCGCCACCCCCATCCCACGCACCCTCGCCATCACGGTGTATGGTGGTATGGACATCTCGGTCATTGAGGAGCTACCCCCTGGCCGCAAGCCCGTCATCACCGCGCGGGTCCCCGCCTCGAAAGTCGATGACTGCTACCGCTATGTGGCGGAACAAGCCGCCAAGGGTTCCCAGGCCTATATCGTGTGTCCGCTGGTCGATGCGTCGGAAACGCGCGGCCTCGCCAGCGCTATTCACCAGTTCGAGACCCTGTCGGCCGGGCCCCTGGCCGGCGTGCGCACCGGCCTCCTGCATGGCCGGCTCGATGCACGGGAAAAAGAGGCCATACTTACCCACTTCCAATCCGGCACGATCCAGGTCCTCTTCAGCACCACGGTTATCGAGGTGGGCATCGATGTGCCCGCGGCCACCACTATGGTCGTCGTCGATGCGCCGAATTTCGGGCTTACCCAGCTCCATCAGTTGCGCGGGCGCGTGGGCCGGGGCGCGGCGCAAGGCCGTTGCTTTCTGCTCGGTGCCCCCACGACCGAAGACGGGCGGCACAGACTGCGCATACTGTGTGAATGTACAGATGGCTTCCAAATCGCCGAAGCGGATCTCGCAATGCGCGGCCCGGGCGAATTCTATGGCGTGCGTCAGACAGGCCTTACGGATCTGCGCGTGGCGGATCTCATACGCGATGCCCGTCTGCTCGATCAAGCCAGACGCGATGCGGTGGCCATCATCGATGCGGATCCTGTTCTCGCCCAGCCGGCCCACCGGTTGCTCGGGGAAGCGGCCGCCCGATTCGGCGCCGCGACCGCATGATACCGGTGTTTTTGATGGCCACCCGGCGTGTCGGAACCCGGTTTCCCGCAAGCCAGCGCCGTGGGCCGGTTGACCCCATATGCCGTGAATTGATAGGATGCTAAGTGAAATGCCATTCCACCGAATCGCAAGCCTGCCCGTTTTCGGTGTGGGCGGTGGAGAATTTGCACCTGAACAGCTCTGGAAAGCCTATTGTGTCACCCGCTAAGAACAAGGCAACCGATACCCATCCAAAGAACAAGGCGCCCGGCAAGCCATCTTCCGAAGCCACACCGGCGGAAATGAAAAAAACGCAGGAACCCACCGTCGCGCGCTCGGAAGACTTCGAGAACCTGGTCTTGGAGCACTTGGATATGATGTACGCGGTGGCCCTGCGCCTTACGCGCAATGCCGCCGACGCCCAGGATTTGACCCAGAATACCCTTGTCAAGGCCTTGCGCTTCCACGAAAAGTTCAAAGAAGGCACCTACATCAAAGCGTGGCTGCTCACCATCTTACGCAACACCTTCATCAACGAATACCGGCGTAAGGTGCGTCGGCCCACCTTTGTCGAGTTGTCCGGCACCGAACAGGCCGAAGACCGCACCCCCGATCCGGATGTCTCGTTCGAGCCGGCCCCGGACAACCGCGAAGACCTCCTCGAATTGCTGGATGACGAGGTCAAAGAAGCCGTCGAATCACTGCCGGAAGATTTCCGCTATGCGGTAATCATGGCCGATCTGCAGGACAAATCATACAAAGAGATAGCCGAGGCCATGGACTGCCCGCTCGGCACCGTCATGTCCCGGCTCTATCGCGGCCGTAAGCTATTGCGCGGCAGGCTCCTGGAGTACGCCAAAGAACGGCGGCTGGTCTCCTCCGAGACCGAGAAGTAGCGTCCCCCGGCCATCCACTTCGGGCGCCTCGGCCCGATCCGCTTTCCGGCACTCCATCTTGGCGGAATTCCGGGACTTTCGTCTCACGCATGGCGCCAGAACGCGGGCAGGAACAGCACGCAAATGCTGAACAACTCGAGGCGGCCCATGGCCATAAACAAGGCCAGCAGGAGCTTGCCGGCCCCGGGTATCAGGTGGTAATCCTGCACCGCACCCACGAGCTGAAGGCCAGGGCCGATGTTGTTCAAGGTGGCGGCCACCGATGTAAAAGCCGTCTCGAAGGGCAGTCCCAGGCCCGACATCACCACGATGCCGGCGGCAAAAACGAAAACGTGCAGCACGAAGAAGGCGTAGACGGTGTTTTGTATCGGGGCGTCCACCACCGTGTTCGAGATGCGGATGGCGCGGATGGTTTTCGGCCGGAATGTGCCTTCGAGCCGCCGGTAAACCAGCTTGAGAAGGAGAATAATGCGCACGACCTTCATGCCGCCGCCCGTCGAACCCGCACACCCGCCGACAAACATGAGTATCACGAGAAGCATGCGGGAAAAGTAGGGCCAGCGGTTGAAGTCGTCGGTGCAATAGCCTGTGGTCGTCATAATGGACACTACCTGAAACGCGCCCATGCGCAATGCCTTCCCAGGCGTATAGCCGGGGAATTGCCCGGGCGCCCCGGCGTCGGCCTTCTGCGCGGCATCATTGCTCGTTTCCCCCGCCTCAGCGGCGTCCACCTCCGCCCAGTGTGCCGGCGTGCCGGGGGGGACGACGGGCGCCCCACCCTGGACACTGAGCAGGTTCAGGGTAATCAACCCCGTGCCGAGCACCAGCAGGAGTACGTAGATGCGCCATTCCGTGTTTTTGAACGGGGCGAGCCAGCGGCCGCGCAGCATGGCGAAATAGAGGCCGAAGTTGGTGCCGGCCACGACCATGAACACGATGATAACCAGTTCGATGGACAGGCTGTCGAAAGCGGCGATCGAGGCCTGGCGCGTGCTGAAACCGCCGGTCGCCAAGGTGCCGAAGGTATGGCACAGGGCTTCGTAGAAGGACATGCCGCAGATCATGAGTAACAGGGTTTGGGCAATGGTAAGCCCGAAGTAGATTTTCCAGAGGATGGACGCCGTGTCTTTGATGCGCGGGCGCAGTCCGCGGGGATCGGGGCCTGGCGACTCGGACTTGAAGAGTTGCTTGCCGCCGGCGCCGAGGAATGGCAACACGGCGATGAACAGCACGATGATGCCCATCCCGCCGAGCCAATGGGTGAAGGAGCGCCAGAAGAGCATACTCCGCGGCCAACTCTCGATGTCCGTGAGTACGGTGCTGCCCGTGGTGGTAAAACCGGACATGGACTCGAAGAAGGCGTCTACTGGACTGAGCGCGCCATGCATGACGTAAGGCAAGGCGCCTATACCCGCGGCCATCAGCCAGCCAATGCCCACCAGGCCCAGCGCTTCGCGCTGATAGATGGTCCTGCCCGCACGCCACCCGATAACCGAGAACACGGCGCCGAGCCCTGCCGCCGCCGCGATGGCCTCGAGGAAAGACGCGAGCGCGCCCCATTCCTTGAAATACACGGCCCACAGGGCGGACGGGAGCATGAGCAGGGCAATGGCCGCAATGAACAGCCCGAGGTACTTGGAAACAACGCGTCCCTTCATTGTTTCTGAAACAACTTGCGGGCGGGCTCGAGGGTATCCGCCATGGTAATGACGACCACGTGGTCACCACCCTGCAAGCGGTCGTCGCCGCCGGGTACGATGACACGCTTCTCACGCATAATAGCGGCCACGAGGGCGCCGCGGGGGATCTTCAACTCTTTGAGCCTTTTGCCTGTGAGCGGGCTTTTCTCATTCAGGGTGAATTCGAGCACCTCGACTTGCCCCTCGCCAATGACGGCGAGACTCGTAACCTCCTTCTGGTGCATGAGCCGGACAATCCGGTTGGCAATCGAGGCGCGCGGTGTAATGGCAAGGTCGATCCCCAGGCGCGTGACCAACGGCGCGAAATCCGGCTGATGCACAATGGCCACCACATCGCGCACCCCGACCTCCTTGGCGAGCACGCCCGCCATAATGTTGCGCTCATCGTCGCGCGTGGCTGCCACGAACACGTCGAATTCGTCGATGTGCTCCTGCTCGAGGGAGGTGCGCGACACCGCATCGCGGCAGACCACCTTGGCTTTCGTGAGTTTCTCCGACAATTCTTCCGACCGTTCCTGGCGCCGCTCGAAGATCTTTACCGTTTTGACCTTGTCTTCGAGGGCCTGCGCGAGCAACAGGCCCATCTTGCCGCCCCCCATAATGGCCACACGCCGCGGGTGTGCCTCTGCCTGGTAGAAAAGCCGGTGGGCCTTCTCCAACTGGCCGCTCTGCCCGAACAAAGTCACATGGTCCCCCGGCTCGATGCGCGAATCGCCATGGGGGATAAAGCTCTTGCCATGCCGGTTGATGACGCCCAAGAGCACGCCCGTGCCGGGCGGCAGCAGGTCCTTCAAAGGCTTAGCCTGATCCGCCGGCGAACGGTTCACACGAATCTGGTGCATGCGCACGAGCCCCTGCGCAAAATCCTCCGAGGCGATGACGCCAGGATTCTCGACGTAGAAGGCGATCTCGAGCGCCGCGAGGGCCTCCGGGCTCAGGATGAAGTCCAGTCCGAGGATGGTCTCATAGAGAATATGCGACTCGATGTACATCGGGTTGTCCACCCGTGCCACCGACTGTTTGGCACCCAGCCCCTTCGCTGTGGCCGCGGCAATAAGGTTGGCCTCGTCGTTGCCCATACTCGCAACAAACAGATCGGCCGCACTCACGCCAACGGACTGCAACAGCATGACCGACGAGCCATCGCCCTCGATGCTGCTCACATCGAGTTCCTCGTCGATTTCTTCCAGGCGGCCCGGGTCGCTCTCGATCACGGTTATTTCCTGGCGCTCGTCGCTCAACAAACGCGCCAAGTGCATGCCCACCCGGCCACCGCCCGCTATGACAATGTTCATGACACAAAAGTTCCGTTTAG
>CAZMVU010000107.1:0-15749 GCA_964569295.1 uncultured Nitrospirales bacterium | reverse complement strand
GCCTTCGGCGCTCCGGAAACACGCCCAAGCTCCAAATCCCAAGCCGCCCTGAACCGCGAACCAACAACCGGGGAACACGCCATTCGATCCTTGGGTTGTGGGCGCAGCCCACGTTAGAAAAGGTCGTAGTCGTTGTCTTCCGGTGAATCGCGATTGACCATGCAAATGCGCCACATGGCCGCAAAAGCCAGGCAGTCAATGAACGCAAGCGGGATCGGGGCCACGACAGCAAGGACAAGCGGCAGATCACGGGGGATTACGGCGGGCAGAATAATCAGCACCAGGAATCCGCCCAAATCCACGAGGAAAACCACCACCACGCTGCCGATCTGCCGGCCGATGGGTTTGAGGCTTTCCGAGAGCGGGGCGCCGCCGAAGCCGCCATGGTACATGATGCACGCGCCTATCGGAATCGCCAGCACGTAAAGCGTCATGAACAGGAACAAGCCCAGAGCCTGCAGGTCGGCGTTGCCCTGTGCCTGCGACAACCGCAGCAGTTGCTGGATAAGCAGGAACAGCAGGCTGATAACGAACCATGGGGCAAAGTACTTGCTTACCGCCTCCCCGTCGCTTTGGCACTTCCATAAGGGCCGGTCGATGTCCTTGCCGAACCTGGCAAACACGACGGCCAGCAACGCGCTGTAGATCGCGGCATGCGCAAGCTGCACCGCGAGGTCGAAAGCGCGCAGGCCAGGGGGTGCTTTCCCTTCGTGCAACTGGTCGACGAAAGGAAGCTCGACTGCTGTAAAGGCTACCTCGAAGGCCGTCACCAACACGATAAAAGCGATGACCAGACTTCGGTTTCGTTCGATCGATTTCAGCGCATCTGCGAGCAATTGGCGCGGTGTCACGGGGTAACCCCTCCGTCGGATTCCTTCGCAGCGAGCGCTTGCTGTTTATGAAAGGTATAGCGCGTAATGACCTCCCGCGTCTCTTCGCGCATATCCACAAAGGCGGCGCGTACAAGAAAGCGCCCGCGCGCCAGTGGCGCCACATGCACGATCCGGCAGTTGACCTTCATCGGCTGTTCCTCTGGCAACGCGAGTTCGAGCCGGAGCAGTACCTGCGCCGGCAGCGGTTGTTCGAGCATGAGCGACAGCCCGCCGCCGCTCACACTCGTAATCCGCGCACGGATCTGGGCAATCACAGGCCGTTTCTCGACGTTCACATAATGATCGTCCACGGGCGCACTCAAGACGGTAACCGCGGTCTTCTGGTTAAAGCGCACGCGGAAATGAGCCCGTGATTGCACCCTGTTTATGTCTTCTGTGTGCTCAAACAGATAGCGGGGGGGCTGTTCCTCCATCCGCAGCAGGGTGCTTGAAAACAGGTAGCGGGCATCTTCCTCCCGCCAAATGCGAAAGCGCACCGTGTCTCGCAACTCGAAACGAGGTGGCGCCTTGCCTTCGCCGATCTCGAGTTCGAATAGTGCCTCCGACATCCGTGCGACAACCATGCGGTGCCAGTGCGGCGATATCGCATCTTCCGGGGCCGCCCACAGCGTTTGCCCCTCTTCAAGCTCCCGGGTGCTGTAGATGCGCTGGCCGTGGGGTGCGTGGCACAATGCGAGTGCCCGGCGCAATTCCCGAAGTTGGGCGCCATACGCTTCGAAAGCCGCCTGTCCAAGCGTGCCTTTTACCCGCTGCATTTCGTGGGTGACGCACGTGTCGAACGTGCGGTATACAGTGGCCGCCCGCAAAGGGTGTTCCGGTGCATGCCGTTTGAGCAACGCACACAATCGGTTCCAGTCATTTTCTCCGAGCCCACGCGCGCGGGCCATCGTGCGCAAGGTATGCCATTCTTTGCGCAGCCGCAGCGAATGTTGCCGGCGCCGCCGTAGCAGCTCGATCATGAAGGCGAGCACGAGTACGGCCAGTAATCCCAGGATGAGGTAGAGCTTGCTCGCATCCCACGGATCCGGAAGTTGTACAGGCACGCCGGGAATACGCACGGCAAATTACCTTTCGTGAGCCAAGACGAGCAGGACCACAGGAGACGGGGCACTGTATCCACCGCGCTGGTTGCACCGGTTTGTTAGGGGCCCTTTTGGGGCGCAGCCGCGTTCGTCTGTTCCGTTTGGCAAGGCATAAAATCTATGGGCGCCCGATAACGCACACGGGCGGCAACTACCTGTGATTATAGGAAGAGGCCCCGGCCACGTGCAACGCAGGCGATTCCCGCCTACTCGACAATAAACCCGTCTTTCTCGAGTTCCTTGGTGAGTTCGCCCTTGCTGATGCCTTTGTACGTGAGCGTCTTGCCGGGCGCCAAGGGGGCCAGTTTCTTGTTGAAGCGTTTGCAGTGCATGAGTTCCGCCACGACCAGCGGATCGTCAGACTCCAACACATGCAAGGTACGCAGGCGCACGCGCTTCATAGCGCCGCGCCAGTCTTCGAGGGTGTGACTGACGTTGAGGGGCAGTTCCCCGTTGCGGTTGTGCCGCACCAAGAAATGCACGAAGGCGTCGCCGTCGTGTCCCTCCTGAATGGCTTGGGTGAACGAATTCTTGTTTACATGGTAGACCGTGGCTGATCCGGTGCTCACGCGCTCGGCGAACTGGTCCAGCGGCACAGTCAGAAGCGGGTCCATTTCTTCGGTAGGCACCACGATATCGAAGTTGGGCTGCACTACGAACTCGCCCTTGCGCCGTGGGTACGATGCGCGAAGGGCATCCAGGTTTTCCTTCCCGATAAACGCGTGCCCTACACGGGTCAGCCGGAGCAACGTTTCGCCGTCTTCCTCGCACAATTCGACAAGTCCCAGCCAATAAAACGACTCCTCGAAGGAGCGGACCAGCCGGGTTTCCCATTGGCCCGAGGCTGTGGGGCTCATGTAGCGCCAGTGTCCGCCCGACTGCTTGAGTGTCGGCTGTTCGTCTTCTGCAAGGCGGTGCATGGCGTAGTGCGCGAGATCCAACACCCCGTACCAACTGTCTGGTTTGAGGTCATCGATAAGCTCTCCCACGATGCGCCGGGAAACGCCTTCATCGCCTTGCGTCATGAACCATTCGTAGAGCGTATGCTGGCGCCCGACCCGGTCCACCTCGAGTAATGCCTCCAATTCCCCCGCCCGCAGCTCGTTGTCGACCTGTGCCAGCCACCCCAATCCCTGCGCGGCCCACAAGCATGTGCTCAGCGACGGTTCCGCCTCTTCTGGCACAATCTCGCTGAGGCGCCGCCGGTCTTCGCGGAAGAGGTCGCCATCACCCCGCAGCCGCGCCGGCTTCGCCGCGATAGCCGCCACGAGCCGGCACAGGGTGTCCGACATGCTGAGTTGAAAATCCCGGCCGCGCTCAGGGCCGTTTTTCACGGCCTTCAGCATGGGGTTCTTATGGCGGGTGTTGGTGTTTGATTCCCGCCATTGGCGCAACTCGGACAGTAACCCCACCACGCGCACGAGCCGGTCCTCACCGTCAAAGCGGAAGAGCTCGAAGGCCGCGAACCCCCGGAACAGCTCGTAGAGCGCTTGCTCGAGTTCGAATTCGGGGCCGCCATGGGCCACGCGCAATTGCGATACCGGCATGATCCCATCGCTGGATTGCCAGAGGATGTCGAACAATTCGCGTGCCATCTGCGAAAAACCACGGGTCGCCACGTAGCTTACCAGCGAATCGGGGTGTGTGTAGTACCGTGCAATAAGCTCTTCGGCCACCGCCTTTTTGGCCGCAGGCTGCTCCACGCCCACCTGTTCCTCGAGGCGGCGGAACTCGTGCGCCTCGAGCTTGCGGGCGCGCTTGAACAAGGCGGGCACGTCGCCACGGTGTTCCAGACCTTCATGGATGCGGCGAATAACGCTCTGCCCCTCCGGCACGAGTTTCACCTTGGTAAGGTCGGTGAACATGAGCCGGGGGTAGACGTCCAGCAGGTACTCGATCTCCTCCTCCGGCATCTCGAGTTTCTTGGCCAGAAACCGCACGGTCAGTCCCGAGCGGCTGTTGTTGGCCAACTCGCTCGCGATCTGAAACGCAGCACGGCTCATGCCCTCGAGGGAAACGAGCAAACTGACGCCATGACGCATTGTTTTCGCAACCCCTATGCTGCCGAGCCCCGGCTTTCACAAACACAAAGGCTTGATTATAGCCCATAAACTCGGATTGGACAAGCCCCAAGCCAGCGTTTACCCCTATGAATACAGGGGATTGGGGAGAAAAGAATTGGGAATTGTGGATTGTGAAGGGGGAAAAGGGAATGGATGAAGAGGGGGCTTTGCGGTGGGCGGGCTTGGCGTGGGTACAATAGGGAAGAAACGGGGTTACGGGTATTCAAAACCAGGCACACCATGAACGACTCCCAACGGCTTAGCATAGCGGCTGTCTGCGCCTTCGTTATCAACGTGGGTATTGTTGCGTTGCCGTGGCCACACGAGGTAACCGACGTGCGGCCCGAGGAGGAATCGCTGCTGTTCAACATCACCCCGGCGCCGCCGGAAGAGGACGTGCCGCCGCAGCACGTGCCGCAGGTGATCGAGACGAACCCCACGGAGCAGGCGCCCGATTCGAGGACGGCGCTGCGTTCGGATAAGACAAGCATCCCAGCGGATACCATCACGTATGAAGGCGATGCGCCGGCGCCGCGTTTGGAAGAAATGGGCGACTGGTTTGCTTTGCCGAAGCCAGCCGGCGCAGAGGCGCAGCCGAGCCCGCCCACACCGCCGCTATTCCCGCCCGCGCCCGAAACACCGCCGGAGGACGCGCCGTCAAAGGAAACCGAGACGCAGCCGGAGGACGCGCCGCCAAAGGAGACCGAGACGCAGCCGGAGGACGCGCCGCCAAAGGAGACCGAGACGCAGCCGGAGGACGCGCCGCCGGAAGCGGCCGAAGAAATCGAAATGCCGGTTGCGCCGGAACCGGCCGAGGACGCCATCCAGGTTACGGAAGCGCCCGGGGAAGAACCGGCGCCGCCGGAGAAAGAAAAGGAACCCGAACCCGCGGCCCCGCCAAAGCAGTTGGCCAAACGTATGCCGCCGCATGCTCCACAACCTGCAACCGAGGCGCCGCAACGTGGCCAGGGCGACGTCGAGGGCATGGCGGTCGAGGAGGGAGTGGCGGCGTTTGCGGCGCTGCGGGATGAGGTGGCGGCGTATATTTTGCAGCTCAAGCCCATGATTCGCCGCAGTTGGCTTACCCTGTTGCTCACGCGTTATAGCGGCACGTCGCCCACAGAGGCGACGGTCAAGGTGGTCATCGCGCCGGATGGCACACTCGTGGCAGCGGAACTGATGGACAGCGCCGAGGATCGGATTTATGCTGCCTTGTGCCGCCAGGCCGTGCGCAATGCCGGGCCGTTTCCGCCATTTCCCTTCGAGATACCGCGGGAGTACCGCGGCGAGAATCTGGTGATACGCTGGACCTTCGGGTTTCTGTAACTGGAAAGGGATAGCCACCATGGCTTACACCAAGATGCGCCGGATTCCGGCAGTGCGTCATGTCGCGGTACGGGCGTTACTTATCAGGAATGGGCGTGGTGGCTGTCCCTGGCTGAGATAAGAGGAGTTCCCATGTTCGAGACGTTTCATATGCTGAGGCAGGGCGGCTGGCCCATGATACCGTTGGCACTGTGCAGCTTCATCGCGCTCACGATCATTATCGAGCGGGCCCTGGCGCTGCGGCGCTCGCGCGTACTCGAAACGCCCATTGAAAAGGCGCTCTCCGGCTTCGAAAGCACGGCAGACGTTGCCCCACTCATCGCCGCTTGCGAACGCACCGGCGGTCCCTTGGCGCGCATCGTGGCCGATGCCGCCCGCACGCGCGGTCTGCCGTATCAGCAGGCCCTGGAGAAAATGCACGCCTCCGGACGGCTCGTGCTGGGGCAGCTCGAGCGGGGTCTTACGTTGCTCGAGATCGTGGCGAGCATCAGCCCGCTTATTGGCTTGCTCGGGACCGTGCTGGGCATGCTGACGGTGTTTGATGCCATTACGCGGGAAGGGTTGGGCGATCCGGCGTTGCTGGCCGATGGTATTGCCAAGGCGCTGGTGACCACTATTGCCGGGCTGTGCGTGGGCATTCCTGCCCTGGGGTTTCACAGTTTCTACATGAAGCGCGTGGACCAGCTTGCCAGTGAAATGCAGGACCTCACGACCACCTTTATCGTGAAACTGCAAACTTCGGGAGATGGCGGCAGTCCCCAAGGCTGATCCACGGCGCCTTAACGCCGCCGGAAATGAATTGCGCCGTCGCGCACTTCATAGCCGAAGACGGCGAGCGGCCACTGCCGCACCATGAGATCGAGCAGGGTGCGCACCGGCACATCGTGGAACACGGCGAAGTTGACCGGCAGGTCGTGGAGGCCGGGATCGGCTGTGACGGGTGCGCCGATCTGTTCAGAAAGCGGTCCTACGGTCGAGCGCACGCGCATCGCGGCGTGAAAGGCGACCGCCTGGTCTGTATTGGCCGGGCGTTCCGGGAGAAAGGCGGATATACGCTTCTCGAGCAGCGCGTGGTCCTCCTGCGAAAGTTCCTGTTCATTCAAGAGCATCGAGCCTCGGGCGGAATTCTGGGCGCTACGCAGGAACACATAGTCCGGCGTGCTCTCGATCACGACGGCGTCGGGATTTACCCGTGATGATTTGAGCAGGGCCTCGAGGGCCGCCCACAGCGGCGCCCGGTCGACAAAAAACTCGCCGCACTTGGTTTCCGACACCACGTTGTCGGCCACCAGCGTAACCTCGAGATTCTGGCTCAACACGCCCAGCACATTGAACAACAAGGTCTCCGAACCGAAAGATGCTGAGGTCGTGATGTCGGCCAGCGCGGGGTCAATGGCGTCTTCAAGGCTCATCTCCGCGATGAACTCGTAGTCCGGCCGATAGAAGAAATAGTAATGCGGTGTTTCCTGCACAGTCAGCCGTGTCTCCTCGGCGATCCGGCGAACAAGAAAGTCATAGGCATTGCGGTGTACGGAAATGCTGCCCACGGGCGTCTCTTCGAGACCATGCAGCACTGCCATGCCACCGCCCACTTCCTGCCCAATCGCGCGCACGGTTTCCCCGAGGGTCGTCCGCTCCTGCGTAAACGACACCCGCCCGAATCGCGGGCCGGTATGTTCCTCCAGCGCGGCGGATTCTGTGGCCGGGGTAGCACATCCCGCGAGTATCCCTGCCAGTCCGGCCACGGCACACAACGCCATGGCAGGCCACCCACCCCGTCTTGTCTTGCGTGTACCTTTTGGATTCGCCATAGTGCCTCCGTTGTTTGGGTCGTTTACTGCGTGGGTTCTGCGTTCACAACTGCGGGGCGCGTACACCGCGGACACATGAGCACACCGGCCGGCTGGTAACCGCGGGTGTTGCGGGTCAGGCATGCGTAGCAGACCGCGCTATTGCAACGGGCACAACGCAATCCCGTTCCGGCCAGGGCGAGGCGCGCATCTTCCGGCGGGGCTTCGTTGGTTGGCGCCGCGACGAGGGGATTGCCGCATTCCGCACAGCGCGTGTGCGCAGTGTGCGCGGTGTAGAGGTTCGCCCCGATCCATTGCCAGCCGTGCGCTTCCCGGGAGAAGCAATGCACCGTCTCACATGCAGGACACCGGTATTCCGCCAATTCCCGCTGCGTCAGGTTTGGCCGGGACCGGACGACAAGGGCTTTCTCGAAGCCGGTCAATGGTTCCAGTGCTGTTTGTGGAATCGCAAGCGGTTCATGGCAACGCTCGCAGGCAAGCGCGAGAACCCGCTGCGCGGCCTTGCGCGTATTGGCGGGCGTGCGATCCACCCGCGGCGTCCGGGTGCTGCCGGCCGGTCCGGCGCCGCGTAGCGCCCACGCCAGTGCGGCCGCCAGCACCAATGCGCTGACGGTCACCGTGATTGGCACGACCCAGAGCTCCAATTCCGCCATGGTTTACAATTCCCTCGTATCGTTACTATTGCGCCTTGTCGCCTCCGGCCGTGCCGGGCTATACTTGCTCCATGGTAACCCTCTTGCTGCTTGCGATCATAGCCGCGCCGGAACAGATAATGCCCGTCAGCGATGAGGACATCGAGACGTATCGCATCGTCGTGGATGCCGGTGGCGAGGAACGTATTATCTATGGGACGTACGAAGAGGGCACGGCACAGGTAAATATCGTGGTGGACGCGCCCTGGACGGCGTCGCGGGAACTGCGCATTTTGAAGAAAGATGTGATCGAGGTGCACCGCGAACTCAAGCACAAACGCCGCGAACGCCGTATCGAGCAGGCCAAGGATGCGGGTTTTGCCTACGTGGAAAGCGCCGCCGGCGCTTTTTTCGTTCCCGAGCGTGCCTTTCATCACGCCCAGCGTGCACGCGAAATGGTACGCAAGGCCGAGGCGGAACACGTCGACCACGAAGCTGCCGAATCCGGGAACGAAGCGGGGGCGGAAGGCAATGCGGAGGCCGCACAGTCCTCGTCACTATTCGCGCGCTACGGCTGGCATGCGGGTATCGTGCTGACAGGGGTGTTGCTTCTGGCGGGGGTGGTCAGGTTTCTGATCCTCGCCTGAGCGCCCAAGACCCGCTCAAATTGTCAGGGCGGTTACCTCGTGCGCACACACGGGAACCTCCTTGCCCCGGAGCGTTACCGTGCCGATAAGCTGGCCGTTCGCCTTGTTGCCAATATGCTCCCAGGCGGCTTCACCAACCACTACCTTGCCCGGTCCGGCGATATCGCACAAGCGTTTGGCCGTGTTTACCCGGTCCCCCACGACGGTAAACTCCATGCGCTGGGGGGAACCGATGTAGCCCGCGATGGCCTCGCCCGTCTCGATGCCAATCCCGATATGCAGGGTTTTCTGGTTATTTTTCAGGCGCGTCTCATTCAGTTTTGCATTGCGCGCCTGCATGGCGAGAGCGCACTGGACTGCGCGCACCGGGTCATCGCTGCTGGCGATCGGGGATCCGAACACCGCCATCAACTCGTCGCCTATGTATTTGTCGAGTGTGCCCCGGTATTGAAACACAATCTCGGTCATGTTCGTGAAATGCTCATTCAGCAGCCCCACCAATTCATAGGGCATGAGTTGTTCCGCCAACAGGCTCGAACCCCGAATGTCCGCGAACAATGTGGTTACCTGTTGCTTGCGGCCGCCCAATTCGAGGTCGCTGCCTTCGTTGATGATCTTGTCGACAATGGCGGGAGAGAGGAAGCGGCCCAGGTTTTGGCGCTTCTTTTCCTCGTCAACCACCTGTTCGTGCAGGCGCACATGGTCGATGGCCATCGCTGACTGGCTGGCAAGAGACGAGAAAAGCTCGAGTTCCTCCTCATCGAAGGTGGCCACCGATTGCGTCGTATCGATATAGATGCTCCCGAGTACCCGGTTCTCGATTTTGAGTGGTACGCACATCGCACTGCGAATGCGGTTACGGATAATGCTCTCCCGCATGCCGAACTCCCGGTCCGTGTCGCGGTCTGCCATTAATACCGGTTCCCCGTCAATGGCGGCGCGTCCCGCAATGCCCATGCTCGGGGAACTGGCCTCGAGTTCATGACCCATCTTGCGCGCCACCTTCACGGTGAGCAGGTCCGTTCCATGGTCGCGCAGCATGACAAATCCGCGCTCCGCTTCCATTACATCGATTACCACATCGAGAAGCTGGGCCAAGCGGGTATGCAGATCAAAGCCCGACGCCATAACCTGACTGGTGCGGTACAGCGCCGCCAACCGGCGGTAGGCGCGCCCCATCTTGACGACATCATCGTCCGTTACATGCGTCTTCTCGGTGGTTTCTGTCCGTTTTTTGGGGCGCTGCCCGATGATTGTCATCGAACTGCCGACGTCATCCATCTCCTGGCGAATCCGGGCCATGTCCCGCAGCAATGCGGAATCCGACTCGCTCGTCGCGTCTTTCTCGTGTGTCAGGTGCGAATCATTCCGAAATATGAGCCGGCACTTGCTGCCGAACCATACCTCGTCCATATGTGTCAGCACACGCTCTTTCACACGCTGGCGGTTGACGTAGGTCCCGTTCAAGCTGTCCATGTCGAACAAGATGCACGAATCGCCACGCACCACGACTTTCGCGTGGTGCCGTGACACCTCGTCGGCCACCAGCACAACATCGTTCTCCTCCGATCGGCCGAAGGAGATTTCCGCATTGCCGATGGGTACCGTGGTTGACGGGACTTCCGGCTGTTCGACGATGAAATGGGGCATATCCTGTCCTCCGCGTGAAATCATAGGTCGCCTATCGCGCAGGCGTCAACCTGTCCACAATCCTAACCAACCGTTTCTCAGCGGCTTAATGGCTCCTGCCGTTTGAAAATGCCCCCGCCGAAGAACAATACTAGAAGTCCGGCTAGAAACCCCGCTAATGCGTGGGGTGCGGATATTGCGGACCCGGTACGTGAGCAGCACCCGTGATGGTGCGCGCGTACCTTGAAATGGTGCATGCAGGATTCTGACGGCTGCCTTTTTATGTCGCAGGGCCGCCAATGCTCCCCGTACAAGGATGGGCTGGTATCGTGTTATGGCCCGAGGAGAGTTTACATGAGTCAACGTTATCACTGGGCAATTGTATTCGCCGCTATTGGCGTATTGATGCTCACCGCCTGTCTTCCCGGCGAACCGCCGCACGAGAACAACGCCCAAGAACAATCGTCCAGCCCCAGCCCACCACAGGAGAAGAGCGAGGAGCGCGCGCCCTTGCCGCCCCCTTCCTCCCCACCCGCGCAGGAGAAACCCGTGCAGGAGAAACCCGCGCAGGAGAAACCCGCGCAGGAGAAACCCGCGCAGGAGAAACCCGCGCAGGAATCGTCCGAGGAGGTGGCCAATCCCCCCAATCCGGCTGCGAGCGCAGAGGATGACGACTCCGAGAGCACAACGCAGACCGCAGATATCTACATGCCTTCTTTCGAAACGGCACGTACGGAAGGGGTCAATGCGCAAGTGCGCCGTTGGCCGGCGGAGAAGGGCAGTGGTTTCGAAGTGACAGGCTCGTTCGATCTTACCGGCGTCATCGAGCAGGTGCCCGATTCGGAAAATGAATGGGTGTTCAAGGGGGAGTTAACTTTCCCGACCAGTGGCTATAGCCTGGGCGAGATCCAGCACCAGCCTCAGGGCGTCGGCACACTGCTACTCTCGTTGCCGATCGACTTTCCTGACCCCGATGCGATGGCTGCCCAGGTCCTGGATACCCAGTCCTTCGAGTATCACTTGAAGGCTCAGGAGGAAACAAACTTTATCGTCATGTTTGCGCAGAATTGAACGGTTCATTGCTGGAAAACGACACGATGCCAGAACCCGCCGAGAGCCACGAACCCGCGCGCGCCCCAACCCTGCGGGAGCTGTGCGCCCGTTATTCAATCCGGTTCAAAAAGGGGCTCGGGCAGAACCTGCTGCTCGACCCGAACATCAACCGGATCATGGTCGAGGCGGCGGCTCTCACGCGCGAGGACAGCGCGGTCGAGGTCGGCGCTGGTCTCGGTGCGCTCACCCGTCTCATTGCCCAGCGCGCGGGGCGCATGCTTGCCGTCGAGATCGACTATGCGTTCATGCCCTGCCTCGAAGACCAGTTCGGCGGCATGGAGCACGTCCATCTGTTTCGCGGCGACATCCTGAACCACGAACTGGACAAGCTGCTTTCGGAGTATTTGCCCGGTGCGGACCGGCTCACGATGCTCTCGAACCTGCCATACTACATTACGACGCCCATCCTGTTTCAGTTTCTCGAATCGCCGCGCCATTTCCAGCGCATGGTGGTCATGATGCAAGCTGAGGTGGCCCAGCGCCTGGTTGCCCCCGTCAACGCCGACAACTACGGTGTGCTCTCGCTGGCTGCACGCCTCTATGCCGATGTGGACATTGTGCACCACGTACCGGCATCCTGTTTCGTGCCCCGGCCGAAGGTGGATAGTTGTATCGTGCGGTTTCGTTGCCATGAGCGCATTCGCGGCGATGACCCATATGCCCGGTTTACGATCAAGCTCGTGCGCGCCGCGTTTAGCCAGCGCCGCAAAACCCTGCGCAATTCGCTCGTGAAGTCCGGCAATTTCGGCGTGGCGCCGGAGGTGGTAAGCGCTGCCCTCGAAGAGGCCGGTATCGACCCGGCCCGGCGCCCGCAGACCGTAGAACTCGAAGAATTCGGCCGGCTTGCTGCGGCCATACGACAACGCCTGTGATGCGCCGGCGGCCCTCGCCGTGCGCGGGAGATACTCGGTATGGGTTTTCAAGCGGACATCGCTCCCCCAAACCCCTACAGTCAGATCATCAACAGCCTGTCGAGCGGGACGGTCGCGTTGGATGCGCACAACTGCGTCATCACCGCCAATCCCGCCGCCTGCCGGCACCTTGAAGTGCCCCATGGCGCCCTGGCACCCGGCACGCACTTCGACACCCTGCCGGGTATCGGCCCGATCACCGATATAATCGGCGAGATTCGCGGTGGCGGCGGCCCCGTCTCGCGCCGGGAAATTCGCCTCGAACACGAAGATAGCGCCCCGCGCATCATCGGTCTCACCGCCTCGCTCCTGGAAGGGCCCGAGCCCTACAACGGCGTTATTCTGCTCTTTGTCGATCTCACCGAAGTGCGCCGGCTCGAGCACGTAGCCCGCGTCAATCAGGAGCTGGCGCAGATAGGCGAGTTAACCGCCGGTGTCGTACACGAGTTGCGCAATCCGCTCAGCGTCATCAGCGGCATGTGTGAGCTGCTGCTGCGCCGGCTCGAGGAAGGCACGCGCGCGCACAAGCACGCCAGCGCCATTTTGAAAGAGACCAACGAACTTCACAAAACCATCACCCAGTTCCTCAAGTTTGCCCGGCCCTTTGAACTCAAAGTGGAGCCCCACGACCCGACCCACATTGTGGCGCGGGCTGTGCAGCTCGTCGAAACGATTGCGCAAACACGCAACGTGCGTTTGAGTAGTCCGGCTGCCGGATCGGCCACGATTATCCAGGCAGACCCCGCAAAGCTCGCTCAGGCCCTTGGGAACATCATGGCCAACGCGGTGGAAGTGGCGCCGGAAGAGACCGGCGAGGTTTCAGTATGCCTCGAAATCGAGGATGATGTGGCCGTGTTTCAGGTGGAGGACAACGGCCCCGGCGTGCACCTTCAGTCAGGTGAAAACCTGTTCTCGCCCTTCTTTTCACGCAAGAAGGGCGGCACCGGTCTGGGCCTTTCCATCGTACAGCGAATTGTAACGGCCCATGGCGGTACCGTACACTATGGCAACCGTGAGGAGGGTGGCGCGTGGTTCGCCCTGCGCATTCCCCGCCAGCCCGGCGAGGAAACCTGAACCTGGCCCAGACAGTTGTGGCGTGACTTGCGTGGGGCTCGATGCAATTCTATACCTTGTTGGCGTGCGTGACCACGATACCAGGCCGCGCTCGAAACGGTTAAAGGAGTAGTACATCATGAGTGAACAAGAGAGACCCGGCTGCCTGCGCATCTTCTTCCGGTGGACGTTCCGCCTGGTGGCGCTTGTCGTTGTAATCGCCGCGCTCATCCTCGGTTACATCTTCAGCGGCGCCATCTACAACCGCTACGTGGATTTCCCTGCCGAGGCGGCGGCGTGGGAAGAACTGCGCGCACAGCGCGAAGAGGTCTCCCTCGAAGATGGCTACCAGGACTACCGCGGCCAATGCCACAGCCACTCGGAGCTTTCCCATGATTGTATGGTGCCCTTCGAGGAAATTCTGCGGGTCTTGAAACAGGAAGGCCGCCAGTTTATCGCCATGTCCGACCACTGCCACGAAGGCAAAGCCGATTTCTCCCGGCAATGGGCCGGCATGCACGACGGCGTGCTGTTCATCCCCGGCTATGAAATGCGCGACGGCTTTATGCCCTGGGGGCTGCCGCGCGACACCGTGCTCGATTGCGGCAAAGACAAGGATGCCCTGGCCCAGGAGATCGCCGACAAGGGCGGGCTTCTCTTCTTCGCGCACACGGAAGAGGAACGGCGTTGGGACCTGCCGCAACTCAAGGGCATGGAAATCTACAATATCCATACCGACTTCAAAGACGAGAATATGGCTGATCTCGTGCCGGATCTGCTCCTGAACCTGCATACGTATCCCGACCAGACATTCCGGTTGATCTTTGACGAGCAGACGGAAATCCTGGCGCACTGGGACGAGCTCAACAAGACCCGCGACATTACCGGTATCGCCGCCAATGACTGCCACCAGAACAACGGCATCACCATTACCTACACGGAAGAGGACACCCTCCTTGTCCGCGATACCAGCCCGAAGGACGTGGCGGAATATGAACTCAACTTTTTCACGCGCCTGCTTGCGCGCGTAATGTTTGGCGCGCTGGAACCAAACAAGGAGGTATTCCGCTACCAGGTAGATCCGTATGCCTACATGACCCGCTACGTCGCCACCCATGTGCTCATGAACGAACTCTCTGAGGCGGCGGTTTTGAACGCACTCGACGAGGGCCGTGTCTATATCGGCTTCGACGCCATCGCCGACAGTACCGGCTTTACCTTTCTCGCGGAAAAAGACGGCCGGCGGGCGGTGATGGGAGAGACCCTCCCCTTCGACAGCGGCATCACGTTGCGCGCCGCATCGCCGATCCCCTGCCGCTTTACGGTACTTCAGGATGGCGAACCGGTGTTCAATTACGAAGGCCGTGAACTCGAGTGGCAGCCCAGTGCCCCCGGCAAATACCGCGTCGAAGCGCACCTCGACATTCGGGATACGTGGATCCCCTGGGTCTATACCAATCCCCTCGCACTGGAGTGAATAAGGGCGTAGCCATGCCGTTTGCCCCGCCGCATGGACTGCGCTAAACTCACGGCTATGAAGAAGCGGCTCATCAAGACAACCCATGCCGAGCAGGCCGAGCGCGACCGGGAATACTGGCGCAACGCCACGCCGGAAGAACGTCTGGATACCGTGGAGAAGCTGCGTATTGAGGCAGGCAAATTCCTCTATGATTACCCATCCCGACTTCGATGAGTTCTTACGGTTACTCGCAAGTCATCGCGTTGACTACATGATCGTGGGCGGATACGCAGCGCCCGCAGGATGCCGTGGATGCGGATGAACTGGCGCGGCAGGGAGACTGATGCCAACGTGTCTGGCCGTGGGGGGCCAATGCCGGCGGAAGCCCGGTACCTCGGCAGCTAACTAGCCCATCAGAGCTTCTTCCCCATACGGACATAGCGTTTGTCGGCCATGGGCCCCTCCGGAATAATCGCTTCGCTTGTCTGCCGAAAGCCATAGCGCGCATAGTAAGACATGCTCGAACACCAGGCAGCCAGCCGCACGTGTGCGTAGCCGTTCTTGTGAATCCGGTCGAAGGCCCAGTGCATCATTTCCGCCCAATCCCCCAACTATGCAGCGTAGGAGGAACGTATAGAAAGATACGTTCGTCCGCGTGTAGGATACATACCCCCATGAGTATTCCCTCGAGCCAAGCGCCGCGATGCTTATGCGTGCGTACATAGTCCCGCCAGGCGGCTTCAGAATCCCGCGTGGCCATCGCCCCCTCGAGCTGCTCCGGCGTGAAGTCTTCGCATTGCGCGACGAACGCGTACCCCGTGCGCATGAGGGCACGTATGTCGGGGATGTCTGCTTCAGTAAGCGGGCGGTAGACGGTCTTGCGCTCGTGTGACCCGCACCCCATGGGTCTCACCTTGGAGTCTATGGCGTTTGATATGCCACGGCTTTATCAGTGGCGCTTCCGAAACCCGTGCAGCGTAGCACAGGGAAGTGCCGCTTCCACCACCGATGCCGAGTATTGCGCGGATGCGCGTGAAACGGCGCGCGCCAAACGGCCAAAACGTTACTCCCCTCTCTTAGTGCCTTAGGCACTGACTCGTATAAAGAACAACAAGAAGTTATTCGGGCAC
>CAZMVU010000106.1:0-15836 GCA_964569295.1 uncultured Nitrospirales bacterium | reverse complement strand
TTCGTGGTTCAGGACGGCTTGGGATTTGGAGCTTGGGCGTGTTTCCGGAGCGCCGAAGGCGCGGCACCATACCAGCCTGGGCCTGCGGCCCAGGCTGGTATGGTGCGGGCCGTTGGCCCTAAGAAACAGCCGTGCTAGAGCTTACACAAGGTGCCCGAATAGCTTCTTGTTGTTCTTTATACGAGTCAGTGCCTAAGGCACTAAAAGCAGCAGGGCGACACAGAACTGGTGGACTTGTTTGCACGCCACTTCCGGCCAATCTGGCAAGAGCTGCGGCAGCGCGGCATGATCAGCTCGTGAAGCTGCTCCCCGCAGTTGGCATCCAGCCTGATTGCGTACGTAAGAGATTCCAGCCCCCTGCCGCCATCCCCATTCTCATAGCGCAGCGCCCATCCGTCGGAACCGCCTACACCGGCATGGTTGGCGTTGTCGATACGAGCCCGGTCACGCGCCACCCCCCAATTCGATCTCTGCGGTGTGCAATAACCCGATCATTCCAAGAAGAAACCGGTTCCCGTCGAGAATTGAGAACGGCGCCGGGTTTCTTTGCGCCGTGCCGCGCGTTGTGGCAAGCTAACGGGCTATGGAAGGAGACCCTGCACGAAGATGAACGCTTACCGCTTGTATGGCTGTTCCCTGATTCTTGCCGTTGTCTGGTGGGGTTTCTCGGGCTGCGGCACCCCGGCACCAGATGCCGCACCCGCGCACCACACCCCCCAGCTTCGTGCACCCGGTGAGGCCAATCTGTCCGCCGCCGGCGGTGACGCGAATATGAAGGCGCTCATCGAATTTCAAAACCAGCGCATCCGGCCCACGGAAGGACGCGGCTTCCGGCTGAAAGAAGATAGCGCGTTCTTTTCCCTGGATTGGGGATCGCCCACCCTGGTCGAGCGTGTCCTCGGCGGCTTTCCCCTCGAGGCGCACTGGTACGACGCCGATCTCAACCCGGTGGAAAAAGCGTCGGCCCCCGGCCGGTATGCGGTCGTCCTCGAGGGCGTTGCGCCCAACGGCATGGTGGTGCGCCGCGGCCGCACGTTTTACGCACGCCCGGCCGACTGGCGCCCCGAGCTGCAGGCATTGCCCGAGGTCACCATCGAGTATCTGCCCGCCAGCCCCATTCGCCGCCGGGTGTGGGACGAGCAGGCCCCGCATTTTACCGGCAAAATTGCCGAGGAGTTCGTGCGCGGCCTCATGATGGAAGAAGAAGGCGCCATTCTGCTGGCCGGCCTCACCGAGATGGAGCCGCTGGAGCGCGCGCCCCTGTTCACCGAGCACGCGGAAGTGCTGCACGACGAACATCACCTTGCCATCAAGCGCCAACGCATGGGCATGGCGCCCGTGACGGCGCCGACCCCCGCCTTGCCCCGGCAGCTCACGCGCCCCGCGCCCAGGCTGCGCGAGGGAACCGCGCACGAGGCCGGTGTCGAATCCGGCACGGCCGAGCGCCTTGCGGAACTGTGCCAGACCTGGTACATGCGCAGCGGCGAACCATTCGTGACGCTCGTGGCGCGGCGCGGGATCATCGTGTATCACGAGGCCGTGGGCCGCACCTTCGACGGGCCGGTTCCGCTGGACGCCCAGTTTCGTGTGGCATCGATCACCAAAGCCATCTGCGGGCAGATGTTCGCCCTGTTCATGGACCAGAACCTGATCGATCTCGACGATCCGGTAGGCCGCTACTTCCCCGAATTTCCCACCGAAGGCGGCCAGGCGATCACCCTGCGCCACTGCTTCACACACACCACGGGCCTCGACGGCCATGGCATCTGGGGCGGCATGCGCAACCCGTACCTCGAAAACGTTATCGCCAACGGCATCGACTATCTGGCGCCCGGCCGCGTCCATCGCTACAACGGCATGGGTTATGACCTGGCCGCCAAGGTCATGGAACTCGTGAGCGGGAAAAGCTTCGTGCGCCTGTTTCACGAGCACTTGTTTCGCCCGCTCGGCCTTGACGAGATCCCCTTCTTCGATCTGGGGTTTTCGATGGCGTTCAACGCCCGTGACCTCGCCACGATCGGCCAGCTCATGGCCAATCGCGGCGCCTACGGCGACCAGTTGTTTTACTCGCCCGCGACGTTCGACCGCCTCTTGCCGCGCCCGCTCTCCCGCTTCTTCCCCGGCCTCGGCGACCAGAAGGAGTGGAAAAACACCGAGTGGGGCGTGGGCCTGGTATGGATGCGCGAGCCGGCTCCCGACAACAGGGGCTGGCTGCTGAGCAAGAATGTCGTGGGGCACGGCTCCGCTTCGGGGTGCATTCTCCGCGTTGACCTCGACCACGACCTTGTCATTGCCCAGGTGCGGCGCACCACTGGCAACCACTACGACGAACACGTGGCGCGCTTCCTCGAAATCCTCGACGCGAGTCTGCGCGGCTGACTGGCATTTCGCCGCTTGTCCGCAGCGGGCTTGCGCGCCCCTTGTGCGCGGCGCACCCGGTTCCGTATCCTTGGCGGGCCGGTGACGCACAACGCAACGCACGGGGAGTTTTGATGGAGACCTGGAGCGACAGCAGAATCGTGTACGATGGGCATGTCGTGCGTCTGCGCGTCGGCGAAGTCATCCTCGATGACGGCGCCCCGGCCTATCGGGAGGTGGTCGAGCACAAGGGGGGCGTGTGCATTGTGCCGTGCGACGGGAACACGGTCACCCTCGTGCGTCAGTTCCGCATCGCCATCGGCAATTATGTGCTCGAGGCGCCGGCCGGCAAGATCGAGTCCGACGAAGATCCCGCCTGGCGCGCCACATGCGAGCTTGAAGAGGAGACGGGCTTCCGGGCGGGCCAGGTGATTCCCGCCGGTTTTGCGTATGCATCCGTGGGCTATTGCACCGAGAAGATCTTTCTGTTTCTTGCGCTCGACCTCATGCCCGTGCCCCGCAATCTCGATCCCGAGGAACGGATAGAACTGGTACAGGTTCCCCTCGCGGATGTGCCCGGCCTCCTCGCGCGCAACGAAATCCCCGACGCGAAGACCATCATTGTTTTGCACGCGCTGCTTGGGCACCTGGGTATCGCGTCCCGATAGACGCCGTGGGCGGGGCCTCGTTGTCCCCCCGTGGCACAGTCCCCGGAATGGCGCCCACGGCATGGCTATCCCCGTCGCACGCTGGTATTCGCTCTATCACGGGCAGATTGGCGAAAGAAGTTCGCCCCCTTGCACCATGCGGCTAAAGAGTTATCGAGATTTCAGGTTTGAAAGCCCGTGCCAGCTAGAACAGCCCTTCGATCGGAGGGCCTCACAGTACTACGGCTCATTTGTGGCCATTTGCACCGGCCTTCGGCCAGGGCTACTATAAGGCGCGGAGACGTGACAGACCGTGAACGAAAACGGACTGGCGTCACGTGGATACCCCGCTTGGGTTAAACAGCCGTAACGGCCTTGCTGGCCGGGCCCCCTCGAATGGCGGCCGGGAAGGAATCCGCGCGGCTGTTCGTGTCCGGAGACAAGGCCCGTGAGCGACATACCGTTAGAAGGAACACCCCGGAATCCCGTCGAGCCGGCGCGGCCCGTCGAGCTCAGTGTCGTGCTTACCTGTTTTAACGAAGGGGCTCATATCGCCACGTTCCATGACCGGCTGAGCAAAACACTCGCGGACATCGGCCGCACCTACGAACTCATCTATGTGAACGATGGCAGTGCGGATGCTACCTGGGAGCAGTTGTGCGGCCTTTTCGAGGCGGATCCGCAGGTGGCTGTCGTGGCGGATCTCTCGCGCAATGTCGGGCAGATGGAGGCGCTCACCGCCGCCCTGACGTATGCCCGGGGCGCCATCTTCGTCATCCTCGACACGGATCTCCAGCTCGATCCCGAGAGCCTGCCGGATCTCCTGGCCGAGTACGACAAAGGCTACGACCTGGTAAGCGGATACCGGCCGAAGCGGGTCGATGCGCATTTTCGCCGACTCGCCGCACTGCTGGGCAACTGGTTCATACGGCGCGTGACCGACACGCCGCTCACCGACTTCGGCTGCACATTCAAGGTTATCCGGGGCAACCTGATTCGCGGCATGAACTGCGGCCCTTTCAAGCCATTCGTGCCCACGCACCTGCTGTATCACCTGCCGCGCTGCAGCGAAGTGCCCGTGGCGCATCACCCGCGCACCCACGGCGTGTCGGGCAATCCATTCTGGCGCAAGGCCGCCTTCGCGCTGGACAACCTCGCCGGCCTTTCGACACGTCTTTTCCAGCGTGCGGGGGTGACCTTCCTCGTTTTAGGCGTGCTGCTGGCCGCCGGCCTTCCGCTCGCCTGGCCTCTACTCGCCCGCATGTCGACCGCCATCGGCACGGCACTCGTGGTTCTCCAGGTATTCACCCTCGGTGTGCTGCTGCTGCTGGGAGACATTCTGCTGCGCAACCATGTCATGATCCAGCAAATTCCCGTTTATATCCTGCGCGAAGTGCGGCAACGCCACCAGGGGTAACGGTGAACGTGGATTCCCGCTTCTTTTGTGCTACCCTAAACGGCATTGTTTTGCGAAATCCCAAACGCATAGGAGGGAGTTGCCATGGACCAGGATAAAAAGGCGGGCATGACGCGCCGCGACTTCGCGAAGGCGACCGCCGCGGCTACGGCTTTCGGCATACTGCACGCGAAGCCGGGCAAGGCGGAAACGAACGGCGAAACCATCCGCATTGGTTTGATTGGCTGCGGCGGACGCGGTGGCGGGGCGGTATTGAACTGCCTTACCGGCAACGAGAACGTAAAGCTGGTGGCCATGGCCGATGTGTTCGAGGACAAGCTCGAGGGCAAGCGCGCGGACATGGAGAAGAAGGCACACGGCAGCATCAAAAAGAAAATCGATGTGGCCGACGACATGTGCTTCGTCGGGCTCGACGCGTACCAAAAGCTACTGGCCACGGATGTGGACATGATCATCCACGGCACGCCGCCCTACGCGCGCCCGCAACACATCACGGCGGCCGTCGACGCCGGCAAGCACATTTTTACCGAGAAACCCGTGGCGGTGGATCCGGTGGGCATCCGCCAGTTCATGGCCGCCGCAAAGAAAGCCGAGGAGCAGAAGCTCTCGTTTGTCACCGGCACCCAACGCCGCCACCAGCAGCCTTACCTCGAGACTATCGAGCAAATCCACGATGGCGCCATCGGCGAGGTGCTGGCCGCCCGCGCCTACTGGTGCGGTTCGCTGCCTTTCGCCCACGAGCGCGAAGAGGGCTGGAGCGATCTCGAGTACCAGTTGCGCAATTGGTACAACTACGTGTGGACCTGCGGCGACAACATCGTCGAGCAGCATATCCACAATATCGACATCATCAACTGGGTTATGGGCGGCCCGCCAGCCAAGGCCTTCGCTTCGGGAGGCCGCGCCTGGAAGCCGCGCGATGTGAACAACAAGTACGGCAATATCTGGGACAATTTCTCAGTAGATTACGAATACCCCAACGGCGTCCACCTGCTTTCGATGTCCCGCCATTGGAACGACTCGGCCAATGCGGTGATGGAAGAAGTGACCGGCACCAAAGGCAAGAGCAATTGCCGCGACCTGGGCTCCGGCGACAACGACCCATATGTGCAGGAACAGATTGACCTCGTGAAAAGCATCCGCGGCGAAGGCCCGTACCTCAACGAGGGGGTACGCACCGCCGAAAGCACCTTGACCGCCATCATGGGGCGCATGGCCGCCTTCTCGGGCAAGCTCCTCACGTGGGACGATGCGCTCAACAGCGACGTATCCATCGTCCCCAAGGACCTCGACTTCGACACAGACTACCCGGTGCGCCCCATCGCCGAGCCGCCAAGCGCGATCTAAGCCGCCGCCCGTTGCGGCAAAACAGGGACCGCTACGCTTGGGGGAACCTTCTCGACGCTGGAAGGAGGTTCCCCCAAGCGAGTTGCAGCGCCCAATGGATGCCGTCTGGAGGTGGCCCTACGTTTTTTCCTCGTACCACAGCGTGCTAACGATCACCGGCTCTTCCCGGCGGCCGTCGTGGTGCTTGTGGAGCGCGTAGCACTGGCGCACTTCCTTGATCTCGACATCGTGGTCCAAGAGCCAATTGTTGATCTGGTGATCCATCTGGTGCAGGCCTTCAATGTTCACCTTGCCCATGAACGTGTGTACTTTCATTCTCCATTCCCTCTTGAGAAACGCGGGTTGTGTTTCGCCGGAAGCGAAACCGCCGCCCTATGTTTCTCCTGTGCTGACGCACCCGTGTGCCCACGGGCGCTACCCACTTGTTCCGCAGCCCGGCGCCGCATGTCACCCTCCCTCGAGTTCCGCAACGAGCGCCGCGCGCATAACCGCCCGTGGCGCCGCCGCACTGGTCCACTGTTCGAATTGGAGCACCGCCTGGTTGACCAGCATCTCTAGTCCGGGGATCACCGTACAGCCGGCTGCCTCCGCGTCGCCTATAAGCCGTGTTTTCATCGGCCGATACACCATATCAAAGACCACGTGCCCCGGCTGGAGCAATGCCGCGGGTACACAGGTGGCCCCCTCGTGATGCGGGTACATGCCCATGGGCGTGCCTTGCACGATAACATCGTGCGTGGCCACCGCCGCCGCGGTGTCCGCCGCGATGGTACCTCCTTCGACGGGGACCGTGGCGGCGCTGCGCAGATTATCGAGGAGCCGGTGCAACCGCTCCGGCGATCGCCCGAGAATGGTGATCCCCGCCACACCTGCCCGCTCGAGCATGGCGAAGGCCACCGCACGCACCGCGCCGCCTGCCCCCATGAACAGCACGCGTTTGCCTGCCAGGGACACCCCGGCTTCCGAGAACGCGCGCAATGTGCCCAGCCCGTCCGTGTTGCTGCCGGCGAGGCGGCCGTCTGTATTGGTGACGGTGTTGATGCACCCCACACGCGCCGCCAGCGGATCGACGTGGTCCACATGCTGCATGGCCGCCTCCTTGTGGGGGATGGTCACACTGAGCCCCCGAAAGCCCGGGAGGGCGCGCACTCCGGTAAGGCAATCCGCGACATCGGCCACTTCAAACGCGACGTAGACATAGTTCAAGCCGGCAGCCGCGAACGCCGCGTTGTGCATGGCGGGCGAGAGCGAGTGCGCCACCGGGTTGCCAATGACCGCGCACACTTGGGTATGCGTATCGATTTTCACACCGTAGTCCTTCCCTGGCCCCCCGCCTGCGTGTACCCAGGAGGCCGTCCGGCGTACAACGGGCGGCACCTCAGCCCGGCGGCCACGTAAACGGCCGTCCGCCGATCAGGTGCAGGTGCACGTGATAAACACTTTGAAGCGCGTCGGGCCCGCAGTTGACCACATAGCGGTAACTGGGCATGTCTTCTTCCTCCGCGATCGCGTTCGCCGTAAGCACCATGTGCCCGATCAGCCGCTGATCCTCCGGGTCGAAGTCGGAAACCCGCGGCACGTGTTTTTTCGGGATAATGAGCACATGGGTGGGCGCAGCGGGGTTGATGTCGTGAAAAGCCATGATTTGGTCATCTTCAAATACGATGCGTGCCGGGGCTTCACCCGCCACGATCTGGCAGAAGATGCATTCCACTTCGTCCATAAAGCCGGTACTCCTGGCATTGAATTAGCCGCCGCGCTGCCGCCTGCCCGCATTCAGCCCGGTGGCCAGCTAAGCGCGCGCCCACCGACCACGTGCAGGTGGATGTGAAACACCTCCTGTCCCGCGCCCTTGTTCACGTTCAACACATAGCGCACACCGCCCTCGATGCCTTCGCGCCGGGCGACTTCGTTGGCCGCGAGCATGAGCTTGCCCAGCAGGAGGGCATCCCCCGGCTCCGCATCGAGTGCCGTGGCGATATGCTTGCGCGGAACGACCAGCACATGCGTGGGCGCCGTGGGGTTGATATCGCGAAAGGCGATCACCTCCTCGTCCTCGTACACCCGATCCGACGGTATTTCGCCCGCAACTATTTTACAGAAAAGACAATCCGCTGCCATTACCCGGCCTCCTTCTCAGGCAGGGTTCCATAGTGGCGCAATGTGCAAGCGCTGCTGCATTGCCCGTACCCAGCCATGTGCCCCGCCTCCAGTGTGCGGTTATTTCGAAATTACAGCTTGCGAATACTACCCAAAACACGCACAGTATCCTAATCGAATTGCCCTGTGAAAACCAAACGGGACGCTGCCCAACCCCGGTTGAAGCGGCCCCGGCGCTGCGCGTCCGGCTTCGCCGGCGCACCATGCCAGGCATGTTGCTCGATTACCGGTGATTCGCCACCGGTCCCAAGGCGCCCTGGTAATGGCGTACCAGCGTGGCCGCCACGACCGCGGCCACTTCCGCGCGGAAGGTGTACGGGCCCAGGGACACCGGCTGGAAGTCCGCTGCCAGCGCGGCCGCAAGTTCCCCGGGTGTAAAATCGCCTTCGGGCCCCACGAGAAGCGTGGCATCGCCGCCGGTAAGCGCCTGGTGCAGCGGCGCCGGCGGCGTGTCTATCGCGGCCACAAGGCGATCGCCCTGCGCCTGTTCAACGGCCTCGGTCATAGTTTGACAGACATCGAAATTCGGCAACCATAACCGGCCGCACTGTTTGCACGTTTCGATCACAAGACGCCGCCATTTCTGCGGGATCCGCGGCGCCCGCCCGGAGCGCGCGGCCCGGAAGAATACAAAGCGCCCCACCCCCAGTTCCGTGCACCGCCGCACAATCTCTTCGAGGGCTTTGTCCTTGTGAAGCCAGGCCATGGCAAGGTCGAGGGCGGGCGCGGGCGGCGGCACATGCTGTACCGATTCAACAGCCACCCGCACCACGTCCTTCGCGGTCTCCGTCACCACACCTCGAAAATCACGGCCGGCACCGTCGAAGAGGGCCACGCGGTCGCCCGCACGCAGCCGCACAACACGCCGGGCATGATGCGCCTCCACACCGCTGAGTGTAATTTCCCCACTTTCCGGGGTGTCTTCGGACACGTGGAATCGGTGCAAGTGCAACATGGGCCCGAGCATAGCAGGGGCTGCACCGCACGGCAAGCCGGCGCCGGCAGCACCCCAGCCCGTTGCGGACATTGCTTTTGATAGCCGGTGTGGCATATACTGCCGCTTTCCTGTCCAAATCCAGCAGCGCAAGCAGTTTGAAGGCATTTTCCCATGATTATCGTAATGGCATCTCCAGAACAGAAAGACGTCGATCATGTCATCGAGCGGATCGAGGAGCTCGGTTACAAGGCCCATGTGATCATCGGCGTCGAACGCACCGTGGTGGCGGCCGTGGGCGACGAGCGCGGGAAGCATCGGCTTCAACAACTCGAGTCCCTTCCGCACGTGGAGAGCGTCGTTCCGATCTTGAAGCCCTTCAAGCTGGCGGGCCGGGAGGTTCGAGAAGAAGACTCGTGCTTCGAGATAGGCAATGCACGCATCGGCTGCGGGCATTTTTGTGTCTTTGCGGGGCCTTGCGCGATCGAATCGCGCGAGCAGATTCTCGAATCGGCGGAAACGGTGAAGAAGGGCGGTGCACACGTCTTACGCGGCGGCGCCTTCAAACCGCGCACCTCACCCTACAGCTTCCAGGGCCTCGAGGAAGAGGGGCTGAAATACCTGCGCGAAGCGGGCGACCGCCATGACATGCCTATCGTCACCGAGGTGGTGAGCACCGAGCAGCTTAAGGTGGTCGAAGCGTACACGGATATTCTCCAGGTGGGCGCGCGCAATATGCAAAACTACGGCCTGTTGCGCGCCGTCGGCAAGTCGCACCGCCCAGTGTTTCTCAAGCGCGGCATGTCCTCGACCATCAACGAATTTCTCATGTCTGCCGAGTACATCATTTCCGAGGGGAACCCGAACGTCATTCTCTGCGAACGGGGCATCCGCACCTTCGAGACAGAAACGCGCAACACGCTGGATATCCAGGCGGTTCCCGTGCTCAAGAAGTACACGCACCTTCCGGTGGTTGTCGATCCGAGCCATGCTTCCGGCCATTGGGATCTGGTGGCGCCCATGGCGAAGGCGGCGGTGGCCAGCGGCGCCGACGGCATCATGATCGAGGTGCACCCACACCCCGAGGACGCAATGTCCGACGGACCGCAGTCGCTCAAGCCGGAATCGTTTTTCAAGCTCATGCAGGAACTGAAGCCGTTCATCGAGATCGTCGGGAAGACGAGCTAGAGGATTACATGGCCGAGAGTGAACGTGAGGCCAAAGATGCCGCACAGGAAGACGCGCTCGAACCGGTAGAGTCCCTGGGCCGCGAGGAATCGCGGCAGGCGCTCTACGCGATGCTGTTCGCGAGCGACCGGCCGTTGAGCGCAGGACGGCTGGCGCAAGCGCTTGGTGACATGGACCCCGAGGTCGTGGGCACGCTGATACAAGAGGTGCGTGAGGAAATCGCGGCGCAGGAGAATCTGCCCTATACCCTCACCGAGATCGCCGGCGGCTACCAGCTTGTTACCAAGCCCGAGTATGGCCCGTTCATCCGGCGGCTTTTCCAGATAAAGAAGAGCAAGCGCCTGTCCCGCGCGCTGCTCGAAACCCTCGCGATCATCTGCTACAAGCAGCCGGTCACCCGCGCCGATGTCGAGGCCATCCGCGGAGTGAGCGTATCCCACGCCTTCGACCAATTGCTCGAGCGGCGCCTTATCAAGGTCACGGGCGTAGCCGATCTGCCCGGCCGGCCGAAGCTGTACCGCACAACCGATGAATTCCTCGTACATTTCGGCATCAACAGCCTCAAGGATCTTCCGAGTCTCGAGGAACTCCAGGAAATGGGGTGACCGGGTCGTGGTACGGCTGCAAAAATATCTCGCTGAATGCGGCGTGGCCTCGCGCCGCGCTTCCGAGCGCTTAATCGAAGCGGGGCGTGTGACCGTCAACGGTCAGGCGGCGGCGCTGGGCCAGAACATCACCCCCGGCCAGGACGCTATCCACCTGGACGGCCGCATCGTGGCGCGGGACGAGAAGGTGTACGTGGTGCTCAACAAGCCCGAAGGGGTGGTCAGCACGGCGAAAGATACCCACGGCCGCAAGACCGTGCTCGATTGCCTGCCGGGCGTACCGGGCCGCGTGTTTCCCGTGGGCCGGCTGGACATGGATGTCGAGGGGGCACTGATCCTCACCAACGACGGCGAGTTGGCTTATCGGCTGACCCACCCGAAATTCGCGGTGAACAAGGTGTATCTGGCGTGGGTGCGCGGGCACGTGCACCCGGACACCGCTATACGCATCGAGAAAGGGGTGCCCCTCGAGGACGGCATGAGCGCGCCCGCCGAGTGCGTCATCCTCAATGCCGGCCACGAAAACACGCTGCTGCGTCTCACACTGCGCGAAGGGCGCAAGCGCGAAGTGAAACGCCTATGCACCGCCGTCGGCCATCCGGTGCAAACCTTGCACCGTATCGCCTTTGCCAATGTGCGGGTGAAAGGTATGCGCCCCGGCGAATGGCGCTATCTGACACCCCGCGAGATTCGCGGCCTGCATGAACTCGCCGGGCCCGGCCGCGCACACTGACGACAGCCGCGCCACCGGCGGTTCGCGATCCCGCATTCGCGCCATCGCGGTGTTCGTGCGAGGCGCAACGCCAACCCGCACGCCCTTCGCTCACACCCCCTGATCCCATATCGGCCCGGCTGTACCAACGTTCATGGGCCCGGCCCGTTGACTGCCTGTTCATTGCGCAGGTATCATGCGCGCGTAGCCGCGGTTGGCTCGCGCGTACGCGGCGCGGATACGGAACATGGTGTGCCGAGGCGCACCCGGGCGGGATCGGCCCCGGCTTGTTCCGACAGCGGGCGCGCCCGCAGCGCGGTCGTTTTTTTCGCTTGTAATACAAGGGGGCCGGTTTCTTCTAGCGACGCAAAGAACAGGGACACCCCCTGCGCGCGGCCGCACGCGGACAGGCCCATTGTGTGCTTCACTATTATGGGACCGCCGTATTGAGAAAGCGGCCCCGGAAACAAGGTGATCGGCGCGATGAAATTGATTGTCGAAGGTTGTAATCTGCGGGGTTCGGCCAATATCCCCGGATCGAAATCGCACACAATCCGGGCTATGGCCATCGCCTCATTGGCCGCTGGGGAGAGCGTTATCCACCAACCGCTGCAATCCGCGGACACCCTGGCCGCCTTCCACGCCTACAAAGCCCTCGGGGCCCAAGTGCAGGTGGATGGGAATGCCTGGCGCGTGCAGGGCTGCGGTGGACAATTCGCGACGCCGGACACTGTGATCGACACGGGCAACTCGGGCACCACCATGAACATGGTGCTTGGCAGCACAGCCCTTCTAGCGCAAGGCCTCGCCGTCTTGACGGGCGATGCGCAGGTGCGGCGGCGGCCCTCGGGACCGCTGGCACAGTCGCTGAACGACCTCGGCGCCACGGTACGCGCGACCCGGGATAATGGCTGCCCGCCCTTCGTGGTCGCCGGGCGGCTTCGCGGCGGCGAAACGACGCTCGCGGCAACGTCGAGCCAGTACCTGTCGTCGCTGCTCATCAACAGCGCCGTGGCACCGGATGACACGGCGATCACGCTGTCGGTGCTCCATGAAGCTCCTTATGTCCACATTACACTGGATTGGCTCGCGAAACAGGGCGTCACGGTAACGCACGACGATGAGCTCACGCATTTCCATGTTCCCGGCAACCAGACTTACCGCCCCGTGAACCGGCGTATCCCCGGCGATTTTTCGTCGGCCACATTCTTCCTTGCTGCAGGCGCGTTGCCGGACAACGAGGTGTTGTGCCGCGGACTCGACATGACGGACACTCAGGGCGACAAGGCCGTGGTGGATTACCTGCGCCAGATGGGCGCGGCGGTGGCCGTCGAGGAGGCGGGGGTGCATGTGGCGGCGCGGCGGCTGACGGGCATCGAGATAGACTTGAACGCTACGCCCGACGCCCTGCCCATGATGGCCGTGGTGGGCTGCTTTGCCCACGGCGAAACGCGGCTGGTCAATGTGGCCCATGCCCGGGACAAGGAGACAGACCGGCTAACGGTAATGCGCGAGGAACTCACGAAACTCGGCGCGGATATCGTGGAACGGCCCGACGGCCTGGTCATCCGTGAGCACGGGATGCACGCCGGCGAGGTGGACGGGCGCGGGGATCACCGGGTGGTCATGGCGCTGGCCATCGCCGGTACGTTGCTGAACGGCACAACCACCATCCATGGCTATGAGGCGGTGGAAATAACCTTTCCAAATTTCCTCGAAGTGCTGCGCGGGCTCGGGGCCAACGTGCGGCTCGCGGTGTGAGGCGGCATGGCGCGGAATAGCCGTGTGCCGGCCGGCGTTCGTCCTTGCAGTACGGTATTGTATGGGGAGATGTATTTCTTATGAACATCGTTATCATGGGCCCGAAAGGGGCCGGCAAATCCACCATCGGCGCTCTCCTCAGCGCGCATACAGGCTTCCGGACCGTCGAGACGGACCGTATGATCGAAGACCTGCACGAGGCGCGCCATGGCCACCGCACCAGTTGCCGCGCCGTTTTCGCGGAACACGGTGAGGCCTTTTTCCGCCAGCTCGAACACGACACGGCCCAGCAATGCCACGAACTCGACTGGCACATCGTCATCACCGGCGGCTCGATCATGCTCGAGCCCGACTCGCGCCGCATCCTTCGCCACGACGCGCTCCTGGTGTACCTCACGGGCGCGCCGGAGGCGTTGTGGGAGCGGGCCACGGCAAACGGTGTACCGCCCTGGCTCGAAGGGCCCGATGGCAAGCACAAGTACCTTGACCAGGTGCGCCACCGTGAGGAGGTGTTGCGCCACTTCGCGGATATCGTCCTCGACACCACGGGCCGCACGCCGGAAACCCTGGCCGATGAACTGATAAAGCGCATCTCCGAGGAACTGGCCATTCACACGCGATCGGCCAATACCTTCGGCGAGCTCATCCGCATGACCACCTTCGGCGAAAGCCACGGGCCCGCCATCGGCGCAGTGCTCGACGGCCTGCGCCCCGGCATCCCCATCGACGTGGACTTCATTCAGGAAGAACTCGACCGCCGCCGGCCCGGCCAGTCGAACATCTCGACGATGCGCAAAGAAGCCGACAAAGTGCACATTCTCTCCGGCGTATTCGAAGGCAAGACGACCGGGGCGCCCGTCGCACTGATCATTTACAACCAGGATCAGAAGTCAAAGAGCTACGACAACCTCAAGGACTTGTTCCGCCCTGGCCACGCGGATTTCACGTTCTACCGCAAATACGGCATCCGCGACTACCGTGGCGGCGGCCGTTCCTCCGGCCGTGAGACGGCGACACGCGTCGCGACGGGCGCCATCGCCAAACAGATTCTTGCCGGGCGCGGGGTGACGATCACGGCGCACACCATTGAAATCGCCGGCATCAGCGCAAACACCTGCGATTACAGCGCCATCGAACAGAACCCCGTGCGTTGTGCGGACCCCAAGGCGGCCAAGGCGATGGAGGCGGCCATTGTCGCCGCACGCAAGGACATGGACAGCGCCGGGGGGATTATCCAGCTAGAGATTGACGGCGTGCCGCCCGGCCTCGGCGATCCGGTCTTTGCAAAACTCGATGCGCGCTTGGCAGCCGCCATCATGACCATCGGTGCGATCAAAGGGATCGAGGTGGGCGGCGGCTTTGCGCTGGCCCGGTTGCGCGGCAGCGAGGCAAACGACAACATGGACGCCACGGGTTTTCTGTCCAATAACCACGGCGGCATCCTCGGCGGCATCAGCACGGGAGAAAAGATTGTGCTGCGGCTCGTGGTGAAACCCACCTCCTCCATCGCCCGGAAACAGAAGACCGTCGATACACACGGCGAAGAAGTCACCTGCGAAGTCTTCGGGCGCCACGACCCATGCATTACCCCGCGTGCCGTGCCCGTCGCCGAACACATGGCGGCGCTCACCCTGCTCGACGTGTGGGAGGTGCAATCCCGCCTGCGTCCCGAGTGGGCCGCGCAATGGGGAACCGTGGGCCAGGCCGGAAAAGAAGAATAGCGCTACCGGATAATCCGCACTTCCTCCTCCAGATCGATGCCATGCTGCGTGCGCACGGCATCCTTCGCGCGTTCGATCAGCGCCACGATATCCGAAAACGAGGCGCCGTCTTCGTTCATGATGAAGTTGGCGTGCATGGGCGAGATCACCGCCCCGCCTTCGCGCGCGCCCTTGAGGCCACACGCCTCGATAAGCCGGCCCGCGTGTTCCCCTTCCGGGTTTTTGAACACGCTGCCGCAGCAGGAGCCCTGGGGCTGCTTCTCAAGACGCCGCTGCTTGTAGTGGTCGTAGGTGGCCTGCTGGTCATCCTGCGCACGCGCGAACGCAAACGTACCCGCGAGAATGACATCGCCCGGGCGGCAGAAATCCTGCCCGCGGTAGCGGTAGCGCTCTGGGGCCATGGGCACGGTCTTTGGCCCTGCCGGCGTCAGCAACTCCACGGCCGCCATGAACGCGCCGATAGCGCCGTTCACCGTGCCCGCGTTCATGTAGATGGCGCCGCCCACGGAACCCGGGATGCCCGTGAGTGCGCCCACGCCCGCGTAATTATTCGCGACCATGACGCCCACCACGAGGTCGTCGAGCAGGGCCCCCGCCTCGACGTAGTACCGGTCGCTGCCCAGCGGATCGATCCGCGTGAGCCGCGTGGTGAACAACACAATGCCGTCGAACCCGGCGTCGTCGATGAGCACATTCGAGCCGCCCCCCAGCACGAGTTTCCTGCCCGGCTGGGTGCGCATCCAGTCGTAGGCCTCGCGGCACTCCTCGGCCGTGCGCGGCACGAGCGCCACACGCGCCGGCCCGCCCACGTTATACAACGTGGCCGGCGCCAGCGGGTAGTCCGCATAGGCATAGTCGAAAGGCAAGGTCTTCATGGCGCCCCTAGGATAACCGAAATGGGGTGGTCAATGTAGAGGCGCCATCCTGCCGCCTTTGCCTGAGGCATCTTGCCGCCGATAAAAGAGGGTGCAGTTTTTGTACTACCG